>NZ_VPBW01000033.1:0-30355 GCF_013418535.1 Acinetobacter sp. YH12137
GAGGAATAGCTACTCGATATGACAAGCTCAAAAGAAATTATCAAAGTTCTGTTGCCTTAGCCTGTATATTTTTATGGCTACCGTTATAGGGTTAATTATGAACAGTAAGTGTCAACAGACCCTAATATAAGTAGGTCTTAAGCCGCTTTTTTCTGATACAGTCCTGCGCGTACTGTACCGGCTTTGGTATTTTTAACTAAACGCCATGAACTTGGTAACTTCAATGTACTCAGTTCACGATCGGCTTCTACATAAATAAAACCATCTTCTTTGATCAGTGGATCAGCTTGAGCAGCCAAAGTTTCCCATAGATCCAGACTATACGGTGGGTCTAGAAAGACCAGATCAAACTGCTGTTTCAGGCTGGTTAATGCTTGTTGTGCTGTCGCAACTTTAAGTTGCGCACGTGCTTTGGTGACTTTGAGTAATTCCATATTTTGGGTGAGGAATTGTGCCTGAGTACGATCCGGCTCAATCATCACCACTGAAGCTGCACCACGTGATAATGCCTCAAAAGATAAAGCACCTGAACCGGTACACAGATCCAAGACACAGGCATTCTGGACATCCCACATTAGCCAGTTAAATAAAGTTTCACGCACACGGTCAGGTGTAGGACGTAATCCTTCGATATTGGCAAAAGCCAATTGACGGCGTTTCCAGTCACCACCAATAATTCTAAGTTGGTTTTTCATGAATTATTCCTGATCGTCATTGGCTGCAGGAGCAGAGCGAGAAGTTGCAGGTTGCGGATTGTTTGGCTGTGCATGGGTCGCCTGACTGCCTTCTTGAGTTGGGGTAGCATTCGGGTCTGCACTTAACAGGTTTGGTCCACTTGGCAATTCGCCCGGTTTAATACCTGCTGTCATGAGACCGCCACTAATTTGATGGCCGGCAGGGTGAATCGGATTTTTATCGCGAGACAGTAACCAGTAGTCAAATAACGGTTTAGCCAGTTGCGCAGCAGAACCCCCATGTCGGCCATTTTCCCAGACAACGACTACTGCAATTTCAGGGGCTTCAGCAGGTGCAAAACCAACAAATAGACCATGATCCAGCTGGCGTTCAGTCAGCAGGGCTTCATTATAGCGCTTACCTTGGGCAATACTTTTTACCTGTGCCGTACCGGTTTTACCTGCGATTTGATACATCGGCGTGCGGATTCCGCGACCTGTCCCTGACTGAACCACATCGATCATCGCATCACGCATTTTGATCCAGTCATCTGGTTGACCATTAAAGTCGATTTTACCATTAGGGGCATTATGTACGGTGAAAGGTTTGGCACCTTTACTTTCACGCAGTACGTGAGGCGTAACATGTGAGCCTTGATTTGCTGTAATAGCAGTTGCCATGGCGAGCTGTAATGGTGTGGCGGTAAAGGCACCCTGACCAATACTCACCGAGATGGTTTCACCACGTGACCATTTGGATTTACGGGTACGCATTTTCCATTCCGGACTTGGGTAAAGTCCTGAGCTTTCACTTGGTAAATCGACACCAGTTTTTTCGCCAAAGCCAAACTGGCGCATCCATGTGTTCATTTTTTCAATGCCCATACGGAACGACAAAATGTAGAAGAAGGTATCGCACGAGACCACTTGCGATTTATGCAAGTTGACTACGCCGTGTCCTGACTTTTTCCAGTCGCGGAATTTATGCGAATCGCCCGGAAGTGTGAAATAGCCGGGATCGGAAATTGCTGTATCCCAATCGACCAGGCCATAATGAAGGCCACCCAGGCCAAACATCGGTTTAATGGTCGAACCTGGAGGATAGGCCCCTTGAACAGCACGGTTATAGAGTGGTTGATCTAAACTGTCACGAAGACCTGAATAATCTTTGCTACTAATCCCAGTGACAAATAAATTAGGGTTAAAACTTGGACTGGAAACCAGCGCCAGAATTTCACCTGTACGTGGGTCAATCGCGACAATAGCACCACGACGACCGGCCAGTTGTTCAGTGGCAATGGTTTGTAGACCATAATCCAGTGATAAATACAGATCATTACCGCGTACCGGCTCTTTACGGCCTAAGTGACGCAGAACATTACCGAAAGCATCAGCCTCAACAGATTCATTACCCGGCACACCATGCAATAAATCTTCATAGTATTTTTCTACCCCGATTTTCCCGATCAGGTTAGACCCGGCATAGAGATCCTTATCAATTTCTTTGAGTTCTTTGTCATTAATACGGCCGACATAACCAATCACATGCGCGAAAAGTTCACCATGCGGATAGTAACGGGTCATCTGCGTTTCAATATTGACGCCCGGAAATAGATATTTCACCTCACTAAAACGGGCAATATCATTTTCATTCAGATTCAGCTTGATTGATACCCGCTCAGTTTTACGCGCCGTCTTGATTCGTGCCTGAAAACGTTCAATATCTTCTTCGGTTAATTCCAGAATCGGTGTAAGACGTTTCAGCGTATCATCAATATCCTGCACATCGGCGCGGCTTAAGGTAGCTGTGAAAACAGGATAATTATCGGCAAGTAAAATACCGTTACGATCGTAAATATAACCGCGTGCTGGCGCTAAAGGCTGCAGACGAATACGGTTCTGGTCAGAAGCCGTAGAGAAGGTTTCAAAATTAAAAATTTGCAAATAGGCATAGCGGCTGACCAGCAGCAGCATAAAGAAAACCACAATACCGACAGAGATCCAGACCCGACTGCTATAGATGCGCTTTTCTTGTTGTGCATTTTTTAAAGGAAAGTGCTGCTTCATACGCGATCGACTTAAGACCAGAGGGAAAGGAATCAAAGTGGAGTATTCTAGCGCAACTGTACGGGATTTGATAATGGAAAACTGGCTGTAGCAATTCCTGTGTTTAAACTTTGACTTTGCAGACATGAAAATTGTAAAGTGCTGTGTACAAGAGTTTTAATAATTCTGATAAAGTCAAAATTAAATAAAAATAGGACTCTACCAAAAACTATAATTAAGGAAGATGGTGAAGGAATGAACAAAGTTTACCCTTTGTTGGCATTTGCATTCTTTGCAAATGGGGTATATGCACATGATCAAGTGAATAATACGACAAACAGAACTGAGGATCGTGAGCCTAAAGCATTTAATGTTGGGGTCGGTTTTACCCAGAAACTTATCCATCTAAACACTGAATGGGTGAATCCTTATGGGATTGCTTATGTGAAAGGCGGTGCTTTTCTCAACGATGATCGTACAGTTGGAGCACAAGTCGGCTTTCGTTATCCCGCACACCTCACCGGCAAGGACAAAAATGGTTATTATGTAGGGGCTTATGCCGGTCATATCGATAGCAAACAGGTTGATGGCAAATACGAAAGCCGTTTAGGTGGGGGCATTGATCTGGCGTATGTTTTGCTTAGTTCAGAACGGATCAGCAGTTTTAGTATCGGTATTGGGGCGGGGGAGAAATTACAGGACAGTAATGGTCGCGTTGTAGCCAAAACTGAACCCAGACTACAATTCTCCTATACTTTAAGTATCGGTTTATAGACAAAATATTCAACTTTATTAATACCTGTATTCTGTGAACAAAAAATTAAATATGGAATTTATGCATGCTTGAGTACGTCAATGAATTGTGGCAAGCCTTCTTGAATCGCCCAGATTTTTGGGCAGTGCTCAGCATTATCCCGGTGACCGCATTCGTAACATGGGCTCACGTGTGGATGGCGCTAAAAATGGTGTTTTATCCAATTAATTTTTGGGGTTTTCATGTCGGGCCTGTTCCTGTTGGCTGGCAAGGTATTGTGCCGCGTAAAGCTGGAAGAATCTCAGGAATTATCACGGATAATACTTTGTCTAAATTGGGTTCTATCCAAGAGTTCTTGCAGGCAATGGATCCGGATGATATGGCACGTATTATCGGGGAACAGGTCGGTTTTGAACTGGAACATCTGATTGATGAAGTCATGATGGACCGAAATGCGGTGTTATGGGAAAACTTGCCTTATTCAATCAAGCGCCGTATTTATGCCCAAGC
Organism: Acinetobacter sp. YH12137; assembly: GCF_013418535.1. Lineage (NCBI taxonomy): Bacteria > Pseudomonadati > Pseudomonadota > Gammaproteobacteria > Moraxellales > Moraxellaceae > Acinetobacter > Acinetobacter sp. YH12137. The sequence goes on from NZ_VPBW01000033.1 coordinate 3,985, forward strand.
CCATAAACAGCTGCCACAGGTATTAAAAGAATTAGTGACTGAACTGACCATGAACGTCGAGTCACTGGTCGATATGCGCGACATGGTGGTCAGTCAAATGGAAGGTGATCGCCGTTTAATGGTGCGCATGTTCCTGAAAGTTGGCCAAAAAGAAATCAACTTTATCTGGCATATCAGTGCCCTGATCGGGATGTTCTTTGGCCTGTTCCAGATGGTGGTCTGGTTTGTGGTGCCATGGCACTGGACCGTACCGTTCTGGGCGGCTATCTGGGGCTTCCTGACTAACTGGATTGCGATCTGGATGGTGTTTAATCCGGTAGAACCGCATTATATTAAATACCCGCAATTCTTTAAGCGTACAGCCGATCATAGATTCCCTTGGATCAAGCCGGTGATTCCAAGAATTGGCACCTATAACATACAAGGCGCATTTATGAAACGTCAGGAGGAAGTCTCTGACGTATTTGCAAGTGTGGTCACAGAAGATCTGATTACGCTAAAATCGATCATGACAGAAATGATGTATGGTGGTAAAAAAGATAAAACCCGCCGTATTGTCAAACGTCATATTAACGAAATTATGGAAACACCGCTGGTTCGGACCTCTTTACAGTTGTCTTTAGGACCAAAAGAGTATGCAAAACTCAAGACAGACTTGATCGATCGCTCGATTGAAATTACGATGGTGCCTGTAAGCGACCCTGCGTTTAATGCGAGCCGTGCACAGAAGATCTATCAAATGTTTAGAGACCGCATACGTGATTTGACGCCTAACGAGTTTCAGAATCTATTACGTCCTGCTTTTCAGGAAGATGAATGGATCTTGATTGTCCTGGGGGGAGTTACCGGTTTTGTTGCGGGTTTAATCCATTTGTTTGTGGCTTTCTTATAATTAGATGCCAAAGAGCAGCACACGTTTTGGTCGTGTGAAGCTGGGTATCTTATACATAGTTAAAAAATGAGGATGTTTATATATGCGCATTATCTTACTCGGACCACCTGGAGCAGGTAAAGGTACACAAGCTCAGTTGATCTGTAAGCGCTACAATATCCCACAAATTTCAACCGGTGATATGCTCCGTGCTGCAATTCGTGAAGGAACTGAATTAGGTCTACAAGCTAAAAGCGTCATGGACAATGGCGGTTTGGTTTCTGATGAATTGATCATTGGTCTGGTCAAAGAGCGTATTGCACAACCTGACTGTGCAAATGGCTGCATCTTTGATGGTTTCCCACGTACGATTCCTCAAGCTGAAGCGCTGGAAAAAGAAGGCATTGCAATTGATCATGTAATTGAAATTGATGTGCCGGATGAAGAAATCGTTCAACGTCTATCTGGTCGTCGTCAACACCCGGCGTCTGGTCGCGTTTATCACATCGTTTACAACCCGCCAAAAGTGGAAGGTAAAGATGATGAAACTGGTGAAGATCTGGTACAACGTCCAGATGACCAGGAAGAAACTATTCGTCGCCGTTTAGGTTCATACCACACTGAAACTGAACAGCTGGTTGGCTTCTATCAAGGCCGTGCAGCTTCAGGCGAAAATGCACCGACTTATGACAAGTTAAACGGTCTACGTCCAATCGAAGAAGTTCAAAAAGATCTTTTCGCGATTCTGGATCAAGCAAAATAATCGGTTTCCGATCATTTTGACTTTCAAAGAGCCCTAAGTCATATTAGGGCTCTTTTTATTGTATTGTTCAAAAGGAACTGCTGTGAAATTTGCTGTATTGGGATTGATGATTGTATTTCTGGCAGTACTGTTTGCGCTGTTCTATGTCAGCTTCAAGATGCTGAAAAAAGTACGTCAGGAAGAACGTGCTGAGAATGTGGGTAAGGTGCCTGAGCGTCAGCTGCATCCCAAATTACAGGCCGAACTTGAGCAAAAGCGCAAGCAAGAACAGGCTGAGCAAAATAAAAAATAAAAAAACTTTTCGAGTACTTAAATTAAAAAGCTGAACCTAGCGTTCAGCTTCAATATTTTTCACCGGAATTGCGCGACCTGCGCCAAATTCAAAACGGTCGGGCCAATTGCAGACATCGGCGACCACACATTCATGACACTTCGGTTTACGTGCGATGCAGCAATAGCGGCCATGTAAAATCAGCCAGTGATGTGAATCAATAATAAATTCTTTTGGAATCACTTTGACCAGACGATGCTCGACCTCAAGCACGTTTTTACCCACCGCCAACCCGGTACGGTTACCAACACGAAAGATATGCGTATCCACAGCCATGGTCGGTTGGCCAAAGGCGGTATTTAGCACCACATTCGCTGTTTTGCGTCCTACACCCGGTAAAGCTTCCAGATCTGCACGATTGTCCGGTACTACGCTGTTATGCTTCTTGATTAACATTTCACAGGCTTTAATGACGTTCACAGCTTTGGAGTTATACAACCCGATGGTTTTAATATATTCCTTCAGCCCCTCCACGCCGAGTGCATAAATCGCTTCCGGTGTATTGGCGACCGGAAACAGTTTATCGGTGGCTTTATTCACGCTCACATCCGTAGCTTGGGCAGACAGGGTCACTGCAACCAGTAATTCAAATGGACTGGAATAATTCAATTCAGTTTTTGGATTCGGACACTGCTCACGCAGGCGCTCAAAGAAAGTCTGAATCTGTTTTTTAGTCATGTTTTTTACAGGCTTAGCTGTTACTGTAGTCATGATCTTATCCCTGTAAAGCCTGTAATTGCTGCATCAGTTCTTCAAGTTGCAGACGTTTGCGTGCATCCTCACGGACCGAAAGCTGTTTTTCTAACTTTTTGATTTGTGTACGTAATTTTGCAAGTTCAAGCGTGGTTTTGGTATCAAGTGTAACCACTTCGTCTGCTGGTTTTTGCACGATTTCAATGACAGGAACCTGATCGACCTGAGCAGAGAACTGGGCAAATAGGGCTGTATTAATTTCTACACGAACCACTGGACCTTTACGGTCAATTCGGCGTTTTTCTTCGCGTTGAATATGCGCATAGTAACGTTTACGCAAATCATCCTGTTCAGCAATACGCTGAGCTTCAGTTGGCAAAGGCTGAAGATCTTCGACCAGATCAATACAGTCTACCGGGCAAGGCGGAATGCAGAGTTCACAGCCGGTACACAAGTCAGTGAGCACAGTATGCATTAATTTGCCTGAGCCAATAATCGCATCGACCGGGCAAGCACTGATGCATTTGGTACAGCCAATGCATTCATCTTCACGGATGATGGCTTTCATGCGCTGAGGACGACCATCGGCCTGAATTGGCCAGACACTTTCTTCAGCGGGCAGTTTAGAACGATTTAACAATGCTGCCAGAGCATCAGCGACGGGCTGTCCACCCGGTACACATTTATTGGCATCTTCGCCCTCAGCAATGGACTGAGCATAGGGCAAGCAGCCATCACGATGACCACATAAACCGCACTGGGTTTGGGGCAATAAAGCATCAATAGACTGGACTAGAGAGATCTGCGAATTCATGAATAACCTAGGCTGCTCGGGCTGAGCCTTAGAGTGAATGAAACAAAATATGTCAATTTAACAATTTTAACATGTTTTTAAGGAACTAAGTTATGCACGATTAAAGGTCACTTTGTGCATTATTATCAGGCATAAATTAACAATTAAGCATTGATTCAATTGGCATTTAATCACACAGAAAAAATATTCATAATCAATATAAATAATTGTTATCAAATTAAATTTAAACTATTTTTCAAAAAAGTATTGTAGATTAGTTACAAAAGATATTTAATATTTTGCGCCAAAATTTAACATTGATTGTAAATTTGACCAATTTTGATCCATTTTCTGCTGAGGATTAAGCGTTGAAATACAACACACTTAATGAGTTCCTAGATTACGTAAAATCACGTGATGCACATCAACCCGAATTTCTTCAAGCTGTAGAAGAAGTGATGACCAGTTTGTGGCCATTCATTGAAAAGAATCCACAATACGCAGCACATGGTTTACTAGAACGTCTAGTTGAACCTGAGCGTGCGATCCAGTTCCGTGTTGCTTGGGTAGATGACCAAGGTCAAACACAGGTTAACCGTGCGTTCCGCGTACAGTACAACTCAGCGATTGGTCCATTCAAAGGTGGTATGCGTTTCCACCCGTCAGTGAACCTTTCTATTTTGAAATTCCTCGGTTTCGAGCAAACTTTCAAAAATGCCCTGACTACATTGCCTATGGGCGGTGGTAAAGGCGGTTCTGATTTTGACCCTAAAGGCAAATCAGAAGGCGAAATCATGCGTTTCTGCCAAGCGTTAATCATCGAGCTTTATCGTCATCTTGGTTCTAATACAGATATCCCAGCGGGTGATATCGGTGTGGGTGGCCGTGAAGTTGGTTACATGGCTGGTATGATGAAAAAACTCAGCAATGACACTTCATGTGTATTCACTGGTAAAGGCCTGACTTTCGGTGGTTCTCTGGCTCGTCCAGAAGCAACTGGTTACGGTACAGTGTATTTCGCTGAAGAGATGCTGAAAACTCGTGGCGAAAGCTTCAAAGATAAAGTGGTAACTATCTCTGGTTCTGGTAACGTTGCGCAGTACGCTGCTGAAAAAGCAATGTTCCTGGGTGCTAAAGTTGTTTCTCTATCTGACTCTGCAGGTACTGTTCACGTTAAAGACGGTTTCACTGAAGAACTTCTTGCTGAAGTAATGGAACTGAAAAACGTTAAACGTGGTCGTATCTCTGAATTCGCGTCTAAACACGGTTTTGAATACCTTGAAGGTCAACGTCCTTGGGGTATCAAATGTGATATCGCGCTTCCATGTGCGACTCAAAACGAACTTGATGCGAATGATGCAGCAGCGCTTCTTGCAAACGGCGTAATCTGTGTTGCTGAAGGCGCGAACATGCCTTCTACACTTGAAGCAGTTGAGAAATTCATTGAAGCGAAAATCCTTTATGCTCCAGGTAAAGCATCTAACGCCGGTGGTGTAGCAACTTCTGGTCTTGAAATGTCTCAAAACGCATTGCGTTTAGGCTGGACTTTCGAAGAAGTTGACGAGCGTCTGCACGCGATCATGAAAGAAATTCACCGCAACTGTGTGAAATACGGTACTAAAGAAGACGGTACTGTAAACTATGTAGACGGCGCAAACATCGCTGGCTTCGTAAAAGTTGCTGATGCAATGCTTTCTCAAGGCGTATTCTAAGTCTGACTTAGTTTAAGCTTAAAAAAAACCGAGGTGAATGCCTCGGTTTTTTTTATGTTCAGATTTTATCTTTAAAGAGTGCCTTTGACTGTTTCACGCTCTACAGCCATGTCGAATATATAGGCATATTTAGACTGGTCAGCTGCCGGATTTTTGATTTCATAACGTTTTACCCGAATAATCTGACGCTCATTCGGTGTATGCTGAAAACCTTCAATCTGATCGTAAAATAAAGTCCAGTCTTTATCTACTTGAGTCTTTAAACCTTTTTCATCATATTTGATTTCTTTCACCTGTAAGCAGGTTTGCTGAGCTACACCCGTACAGGCTTTAGTCTGTGGCGAAACTTCCAGGAAAATGGTTTCTGCCTGACCTTGGTATTTGGTTTCCGGTGTCATTTTTCCGGTAAAGACATATTTTTGACCATCAGCTGTAGTAATACTCAGTTTTGGCTGATTGGCATCACTTAGATCCAGACTAAACGGAATATCACGCTTTTGCAGAAGCTGGCTGATAAAACGTTCCTGTTCCATTAATGGTGCATCACACGCCATCATGGTACCCATCATGTCACCAGTACTCAGGGTATTATCTTTAACAGTCCAGCTCGTGCCAAGGCCATTACAGCCAGAAGCTACACTCAGTCTGCCTTGCTGATCAAAGCTCAGAACAATCGGGCGTTGCAGCCCACGATCAAGTTCCCAAGTATAAGCGGGTAAAATTTGTGTAGGCGTTTTTAATGTGGTGGATAGAGTAGAAATAGCTGTATCTCCTGAAGCGGCAGGAAGATGAGAAGATTGACATGCAGTTAAAGCCAAAGGGAATAGGGCAAGCGCAAAAATACTGAATTTCATTGGTTTATATTCTATGTGCTAAAGTTTCAACGTGATTATAATCAAGAGATTAACAAAAAATATGGATACAAAACGTAGCTTTTGCTAACAAAATGTATCCAAATTAAAAAGTCGGATGTTAAATGGTTGAAGTTTACTGTCAGTCAAAACGGTAAATATCCATTCCCAAAGCGCCCATCGTAAAACTGCTATGCACGATACTGAAACGGTTGCCGGTGCCCATGGCAAAGAATAGCGGCGCAAAGTGTTCCAGCGTTGGATGGTTGCGTTTCAGTTGAGGAATGGATTGCCAGTCCAGCACAGCATCAAAATCGCTATGGGTTAATTTATTGGCCACATAGTTGCGGAAGGTCGATGCCCATTCCGGAACTTCATCGCTATTTCCCTGCCAGGACAATTCACGCAAATTATGGGTAATACTGCCTGACCCGATCAGAAAAACCTGCTGCTCACGAAGTGGCGCCAACGTCTGGCCAATCTTGTAAATCTCTTCTGCACTCATCGACATTGGTAAAGAAATTTCAACCACCGGGATGTCTGCTTCTGGATACATATGTAAGAGCGGCATCCAGACGCCATGATCACGTGGACGGGTGCTGTTGGCATGTGCAGAGAACCCGGCATTGGCCAATAAGCCCAAGACTTGCTCAGCCAGCTCTGGATTGCCGGGAGCAGGGTAGCGTAACTCATATAACTCAGGTGGAAAGCCACGGAAGTCATGCCAGGTTTCAGGACGAATACCTGTATTGACTTCCAGAGCTTCACTTTCCCAATGTGCCGACATAACAATAATGGCAGTTGGACGTGGCAGATTCAGGCTTAAACGGTGCAATGCCGGGCCAACCTGCTCAGGATTGAGCGCGAGCATAGGGGAACCATGAGAAATAAATAAGCCGGGCAAAGTCTGTAAGTTCATAAGTCAAACCACATTAATTCAATGTTTTAATCATGCAATAAAAAGAGAAGCAAAGGCAGGGGGGATTGTTCAACAAAACGTTGCATAATCAGAACGCATCAACAGATCAGCCTGCACGGTGATAAGGATGATTATGGTTGATGCTCATAGCGCGATACAGTTGTTCAATCAGCATTACACGGACTAGCGGATGTGGCAAGGTGAGTTTAGACAAGGACCAATGCCAGGCTGCTGCTTTTCGGACTGCTTCAGAATGGCCATCTGGCCCACCAATCGCCAAGGCAATATCATGACCTTCCAGCATCCAGCCTTTCATGGTTTCAGCCAGTTTTTCTGTACTAAACTCACGGCCACCGACTTCTAGTGCAATCAGGACTTCATTCTGTTTTAAGGCATTTAAAATACTGTCACCTTCAATATTCCGGTATTTCAGAATATCGGCTTCAGAATCGTTTTTGCCCCGTTTTGCCATTGGCAATTCAACCACCTGAGTCTGTACAAAAGGCTGGATACGTTTGAAATAGTCTTCAAAGCCTGTCAGCACCCAAGCCGGCATTTTCTGGCCGATGGTCAAGATACGGATTTTCATAGAACTGGATCAATAATTAGATACTTCATTATAACGATCAAACAACACGAAGTTGAGCTAGGGAAACAAATTGAAATTGAAATCATGAATTTAATGTTGCTTTAATATACATGATTCAAGTATCCGCTTGATAATAAAGGAATGGATAATAAGAAATGCGGACCAGTTTCATTATTAAAAGATATTGTACTTTTCTACTAATTATTCTCGGTTTAACCAGTTCAGGCATGAGCTTTGCTGCGCCTGCAAATTTTTCCTCCAAACAGGCACAGCCAGAATATCTGGAACTGTTTATCAAACAGATTATCAGTGTAGATGAATACCGGAATTTTAAAAATACCAGTGAATTAAACCGGGTCTCAGCATGGCTCAAGGAACAGATGCGTCTGCTTGGCATTCCTTGCCAATTTCAAAACTATATTGTAAATAGCCTAAGCTATAGAAATGTGGTGTGTCAACTGAATGCCAAAGCCAAAACCAAACTGGTTATTGGCGCGCATTATGATGTCTTTAGTGATCTGTATGGAGCAGATAACAATGCTTCTGGTGTAGCAGGGGTACTGGAAACAGCTCGATTATTGGCCTTACAAAAGTCAAAACTCAAACATAATATCGAGTTTGCTTTCTATACACTGGAGGAGCCACCCTATTTCAAGACTGAACATATGGGAAGCTATCTACATGCCAAAGCATTAAAGGCCCAGAAACAAAAAGTGAAAGGTGTCATTATTCTGGATTCTATTGGTTATTATGATGAAAATCTGGTGCAGACCTATCCGACAGGATTGAAATGGATCTATCCCCGACATGGAAACTTTATTGCTGCGATTGGACATTTGGCATCGGCCGGTTTGACAGGAGATTACTGTGCGTCCATGCAACGTTTCAAGCGTCTGGACTGTCAGCGTTTTGTCAGTCCGGCATTCGCTCAGGACATGAATTTTTCTGGTTATCTGAATTATGCCAAGTTTAACTATTCAACTATGCTGATTACAGACACAGCGCATTATCGTAATCCTTACTACAATACCGAGCAGGATACCTTAGATAAACTGGATCTGACCAAGATGGCTCAGGTCGTGAATGGCTTGGTCGATATGGTGATTCGTCTTTAAAATTATCCTCGCCTAAATACAAAAACACCCTGCCAGAGCAGGGTGTTTTTCAAAGCCTTTAGGTCTTAATGACGTGCAGCTTTAGCTTCTTCACTTGCTTTCACAATTGGTGGTTTCACCAGTGCTTTCGGCATATCGATCAAAGCCAGAGGTAAAATCTCATCAATCGATTTCACAGCTTTGATTTCTAAGCCTTCTTTTACATTTTCAGGAATTTCCGCAAGGTCGCGAACGTTTTCCTGTGGAATGAACACCAGTTTAATGCCACCACGGTGCGCAGCAAGCAGTTTCTCTTTCAGGCCACCGATACGCATTGCACGGCCACTTAAGCTGGTTTCACCTGTCATCGCAATATCTGGACGAATCGCAATACCGGTGAATGCAGAAACTAGAGCAGTGGTCAGTGCCAAACCTGCAGATGGACCATCTTTCGGAGTCGCACCTTCTGGTAAATGCACGTGCACATCAGTTTCTTCAAAGCGAGACGCTTCGATACCTAGCTCAGCCGCACGGGTACGAACGACAGTCATGGCAGCGGTAATCGATTCTTTCATTACATCACCAAGTGAACCGGTGGTAATGAATTTACCTTTACCAGGTACTGCTGCAACTTCAATAGTCAGTAACTCACCACCCACTGAAGTCCAAGCCAAGCCATTTACACGGCCGATTTGAGCCTCTTCTTCCGCCATACCGTAGTCAAATTTGTGTGGACCTAAGTAATCTGGAAGATTACCCGCATTCACTTCAACCTGAAGATTTTTAGCTTTCTTGCTAACTGCTTCTTTCACTACCTTACGTGCAATTTTAGACACTTCACGTTCAAGGTTACGAACACCGGCTTCACGAGTATAACGACGCACGATGTCACGAATCGCTTCTTCATGCACAGTCAACTCTTTAGCACGTAAACCATTGTTCTTGATTGCTTTAGGAACAAGGTAACGGTCAGCAATGTTAACTTTCTCTTCTTCGGTATAGCCAGGCAGACGAATCACTTCCATACGGTCCAAGAGGGCTTCAGGAATATTCATGCTGTTGGCAGTACAGATGAACATCACTTCTGACAGGTCAAGGTCCAAATCAAGATAGTGATCATTGAACTTGTTGTTCTGTGATGGATCAAGTACTTCAAGCATCGCAGAAGCTGGATCACCGCGGTAGTCTTGAGCCATCTTGTCAATCTCATCGAGCAAGAACAGCGGATTTTTTACGCCAACTTTGGTCAATGACTGCACGATCTTACCTGGCATCGCACCAATGTAGGTACGACGGTGACCACGAATTTCTGCTTCGTCACGTACACCACCTAGGGCCATACGGACAAACTCACGGCCAGTCGCTTTGGCAATCGATTCACCCAAGGAAGTTTTACCTACACCTGGAGGACCAACTAGACACAGGATTGGACCGCGTAATTTTTTCACGCGAGACTGAACCGCCAGATATTCCACAATACGGTCTTTGACATCGTCCAGACCATAGTGATCGGCATCCAGGATTTCCTGAGCTTTATTCAAGTTAATGCTAACTTTGCTGGCTTTGTTCCATGGCGTATCTAGAATCACTTCTAGATAGTTGCGAACTACCGCAGCTTCGCTAGAGGCTGGTTGCATTGCTTTGAGTTTACGGAACTCAGATTCCGCTTTTTTACGCACATGCTCAGGCAGATCAGCTTCAGCCAGACGTTTTTCGATTTCCGCAACGTCATCTTCCGCACCGCCATTCATATCGGAAAGCTCGCGCTGAATGACTTTCATTTTTTCATTCAGGAAGTATTCACGCTGGTTTTTTTCCATCTGGCGTTTAACAGAGTCATGCAAAGTCTGTTCGATCTGCTGTTCTTCAGACTGTTGCAATAAATAAGTCATCAACTCAGTTAAATGTGCATCGAACTCGTCGTATTCCAGGAATTTCTGTTTCACTTCGATATTCAAAGGAACACGGGTCGCTACGAAGAATAACAATTGCAACAAGTCTTCGATTTTATTCGCAGCTGCAATCAGCTCACGAGCATTACGAAGTTTTGCTTCAGCATACTGAGCGAACAGGGCACGCAGCTCCTGCAAGCGCGTAGCTTGAGTTGTTTCATCGACTGATACAGTCATTGGACTAAGTTCATGCTCAGCAGTCAAATACTCATTTTCATCAATGATGGTTTTGAGCTTGGCACGATACAGTCCCTCAATCAGGACTTTAATACAGTTTTCATCATTTTCGTGATTCACAACTTGCACAATCTTCGCGACAGTACCGTATTGATATAAGTTGTCGTGATCAATTTCTTCTGTAAGCGAATCTTTTTGCGCAACTACAAATACTAGATTGTCACTGTTACGAGCCACATCAACTGCATTGATCGATTTTTCACGACCGACAAATAGCGCAATTTGCATGTGTGGATACACCACCACATCACGTAGCGCCAAAAGTGGTAATACACTTGGAACCTGAGGCTCTAAGGTTTCTTGATTCATAATAATTTCAGACATGGGCACTCCTAATGAGTGACAACGGTGTTGCCATGTTTTTAATAGTGATGGGTAATTTAAAAATTACAAGGGCTATAGCGACTAAATTGTATAAAAAATGACTAATTATGTGATTTTAAAGTACTTATGTATTTGGAAATACATTGTTTAACGCTTAAAACGTTGTAAAAGTGTAGGCGTAAGCAGGGCATCTAGAGGCTGGTCCCAAACTTCTCGGGTTAAAGGCTGTGGGATCAGCTGAAAGTCATGTGCTAACCCCAGACGAAAAGGACGGTGCGGTGCTGTTGCCAGCGTACGATCATAATAACCGCCCCCCATACCAATTCGGGTGCCATATTGATCACAGGCTAATAGTGGCATAACTAAAAGATCCAGTTTTGAGACATGCAGACCACGTGTAGCCATGGGTTCACGCATTCCCAACCGATGATGAGCAAAACGCTGGGAACGATATTGATTCTGGCTGATTTCTACCCAAGTGAGTTGCTGGTTCATATTGCAAATATTGGGGAGATAAACCCGTTTATGGTGCTTAAAGCAGTATTCAATCAGTGCCTGAGTCCGAACCTCACCGAAAGCATCCAGATAAACCCCCACAGATTTGCTTGCATGAAATTCTGGCAAAGTCCGAATCATATTTAAGATACGTTGTTGAGTCTGTTTCTGGGTAAAACGAGAGAGTTGACGGCGCTGTTTACGTAGCTGTTTGCGAAGTTCGGAAAGATTCATCGTCGTCATAAATATGGTCTTCAGGATTTTAAGGCATTAGATTAATAAAATGCCATAACTTAAATAGAGGGTAGCAACATAACGAGTATTATAGGCATCTGTATGAATTTTTGATTAAATTTTAAAAATAATAAAACACGAAAAAAGATACGGGTATAGGACGCTAAACCAAGAAAAATATAATAAATTTGAGCTTTAGAAAAGAAGATAAATGATGAAATATTTTGAGAAAAATAGAAGCACTCCGAGGATGCCGCTGCATGTCATTACCCTTGAACCCTAAAGTTCAAGGTGGACGAGACGCATACTTGCTGGGTTTCCCATACCGGATGGGCATACACTCTAAATATGCAGAACTCAATCCTAAGATTTAAATATCGGCTCAGGGGAATCTGACCCGCTGGCGAACATCTCAGAGTTAGACTAAGTATAAACGATAATGCTGATGTGGCAACTCTATGCTGTTCGTGAACTGTAAACAGTTTAGTCGAACGACCGAAGTTTATACAAAAAACTCGATTATTCAGTTAGTTCTTCAACTTCTTCCAAAATAGTTTGTAACAAACGTTCGCAGTGAGCATATTGTTGCAGGGATTTATTCATCGTCAATACTTCCTGCATCAGTTCCAGTGCCACCATAATGATCAGTTTACTTGGTTCCATACGAGGGGCTTTACGGCGAAATTCATCGTATTTTTCATTGAGTAATTGCGCTGCACGTTGTAGTTCATCCTGCTGATCCGCAGTGGAGGCCAGACGGAAACTATGACCCAATACCTTTAAGTCGATTGCGATTTGTTCACTCATGATGAAGCTTCCTCAGTCACTTCAGTAGGATGGGCCAATTGCTGAATTTCCTGTGCATTTTGATCTTGGGCTGTTCCCAAAATCGCCAGACGTTGAATAATGGCTTCAACTTTAGCTTTGGCATTTTCATTTTTCTGGGTAAGACGTTCAGATTCCTGATTCAGCCGCTGAATTTCCTGCTGGGCATGACGCTGTTCCAGCAATAACTTTTCTTTCAGCACGCGTAACTCATTGCGTTCAGCCAGAATTTCCTGAAAACGGTTCTTTAGATCAGTACAACTTTTTTCCAGACGGCTATAACGATCTGCCAGTGCTGTAGCATCCTGGTTTAAATGCTGAAACTGGTTACGTGATTCTGTCAGTTGCTGATTGAGGTTCTGGATTTCTTGTTGTTTTTGCGCAATAAAGCTATTTTTTTGTTCAATTTGAGTTTCATGTTGCACGCTTGAAGCCTCTTGCTTCTCACGTAAACTGGTATTCTCACTTTCAAGTTGTGCAAGTCGCGTTTTTAAAACGCCAATATGCACTTGTAGACGCTGTAATTCTTCTAACATATCGAGGTCGCACAGTGTTGCAAACAAAGGTAATATATAAAGCAGTATAGAGATTGGATAAACGAATGCAAGACGATATTTCAGGTTGGTCAGAATGGTACCGCAATTTTTCTTCAATTGAAGAAATTTCTAGCCCAAGCGAACTGCATGGTTTGCTTACCGGAATTGTCTGTGTCACTCAGGTACCTTCAAGTGATGAATGGGTACAGATTCTAGAAACGCTAGATGTCCCTGAACTGAATCCTGAAGCATTAGAATTGTTAACGGGTGAGGCAGAAGACATATTTCATGCGCTGTCTGAAGATGAACTGGATTATCTGCCATTACTACCAGATGATGAGCATAGCTTGGCTGAACGCGTTCAGGCATTGGCTGACTGGTGTGCAGGCGTAGTGCTTGGTTTTGGCTTGGCCTCAGGTCATATCCGTAATGATGAAATGGAACTGATTGAACATTTACAAGATGTTGCAGCAGTCGAGTTTGAAGATTCTGATGACGATGCCGAAGGCGAAGAAAGCTATCAGGAGCTGTATGAGTTTGTTCGTCTGATTCCGGTAAGTCTGTCCGTCGGTCGTAAAAAAGTAGAGGTTGAAGAAACACCTTTATTGCAGAAATTCACGCAAAAAGCACCAGCTCCAGCTTCTGCGACTGAAGCGCAATCTGTAGTTGAAATTTTCTCGCCGAAACGTCCGAGTTAAGTTCAAGTGGTTCTAGACACAAATTAAAAAACGGTTCTGAAAACCGGCATATTTTTTGCTGATCCTTCTCATGATGATAGTAAATTAATCTGACCTGTTTTCAGGACCAAATTTTAAATAACAGTAGCAATTGATAAGAAGTAAGGTGTAATGAAGAAACTGACTCAAGCCGATTTTCAGGAACGTCGTGACATCCTCGCAGGGGAAATGGGATTACGTAGTATCGCGATTATTGCCACCAGCCCGGTTGCCCTGCGTAACCGTGATGCAGATTATAAATACCGCGCGGACAGCAGTTTCTTTTACCTGACCGGATTTGCTGAGCCTGAAGCAGTTGCAGTCATTGAAACTTTCGATACTGAAGAAGAAGGCTATACCTATAGCCTGTTCTGCCGTGAACGTGATCGTGAAATGGAAATCTGGAACGGCTACCGTGCCGGAGTAGATGGCGCCGTTGATGATTATGAAGCAGACGAAGCTTATGCGATTGATCTACTGGATGAGGAAATCCTCACCAAGCTTCAGAACAAAGACAAGCTTTTCTACCGGATTGGACACAATGCCGAATTTGATGCACGTGTAGCCAAATGGATCGTAACAGCCAGTGGTGAAAGCCGCCGTGGTACTTCTGCACCGGCACAGATCATGCAGCTGGATCGTATCATTGATGAAATGCGTCTGCATAAAGATGAAAATGAAATTGAACTGATGCAGCTTGCATCAGATATTTCTGCAGAAGCGCATACACTGGCTATGCAGAAAGTTCGTCCAGGCATGATGGAATATGCTTTAGAAGCAGAATTAAATTATGTTTTTGGTAAAAATGGCTGTGTACCATCGTACAACAGTATTGTTGGTGGCGGTGAAAATGCCTGTATTCTGCATTATGTAGAGAATGACAAAGAACTGAAAGATGGTGATCTGGTTCTGATTGATGCTGCATGTGAATATCAGTTTTATGCTTCGGACATTACCCGTACTTTCCCGGTGAATGGTAAATTCAGTCCGGAACAAAAAGCTTTATATAATGTCGTACTGGATGCACAGATTGCTGCCATCAATGCAGTTCAAATCGGGAACTCTTATAAAGAGCCGCATAATGTGGCGGTTCGCATTCTGGTTCAAGGTTTACTTGATCTGGGGATTATGCAGGGAGATCTTGAAGAAATTATCCAGACGGAAAGTTTCCGCCAGTTCTATATGCACGGTACTGGACATTGGCTGGGTATGGATGTACATGATGTAGGTACTTATAAAGCCAACGGTGAATGGCGTGCATATGAAGAAGGTATGGTCGTGACAGTTGAGCCGGGTCTTTATATTGCACCAGATGATGAAACTGTAGATGTTAAATGGCGTGGTATCGGAATCCGGATTGAAGATGATGTGGTTGCTACCAAAAATGGCCCACTAGTGCTAACTGCAAAAGTTGTGAAAACCGTGGAAGATATTGAAGCCTTAATGGCCAAAGCCCATGCTGCTTAAATGAAAGATATAAAAAAGCCGGTGATCTCACCGGCTTTTTTATATAGTAGAAAGTTAAAAATGTATTCGTGAATGATAGTAATTTTTTAATTTATTGATATTAAAATGAATATTTATAAAATTTTAAGAAAAAATGGATTAATTTCTTAGGCAATAAGTTATCCAATGGCTACATAAAACAAAGATACTATCAAGAAACATGCAAGACTTTTACTTACGTTAATCGCGACTTATTCAAATAAAATTAACTTTGTTAAAATTGAGAATTATAAGATGACAGGAATTCAACACAGCAATTGAGTTTTTAGCATCAAAGCAACATATTAATTCCGATTTCGTTCTCATACTTGACCTGTTCCTTAAATAAACTCAAAGAAGAGCAGGAGAAAAATGATGAGACTAAATACGCTTGACTGGATTGCTTATGCTTTAGCGATTATTGGTGGCATCAACTGGGGTCTGGTTGGTGCATTTAACTTTGATTTAGTCGCTGCCATCTTTGGTGAAATGAGTGCACTATCTCGAATTATCTATGTATTGGTTGGTTTGTCTGCCTTGTATCTGATCTATACTGGTACAAAATTGGGTCGACGCGATGTACATCATGAGTCTCAAGCTCGAGTAGTACGTTAACTGACTAAAAATTAATTGAAGTCATTGATATTTTTTTAATTAACTGATTTCTATAACAGATTAGTTAATCTAAAAGATATAAAGGACATTTAACAGAAACGGAGCTTAAGCTCCGTTTTTAGTATTTAAATTTTTGATAATGCCTAAAGAGATCAAAAAATATCTATAAGTTTTTTCTATCGACCGGATAAAAATACCTAAAGAAGTTAAATGGTTCTTTGCCTAATTTAATTAACCTTTTTTCTAAAACTAGATACGTAATAGAGCCTGCCAAGATCGAAGAGGTAATAAGTATAGAGCTAAATAGGTAAGGGTTTAATATATTGAGTTTATTTAAAACCATAGCAACTGGGCTTAAAGTAAAAGGATGAATCAAATATAAAGAGTAAGATGAATCTCCAAGATGATTAAAGAATCTTAAAATTAGTGATTTAGTTTCTGTGATTAAGTCTTCTAAAGCTACGCATCCAACAAAAATGAAAAACATTGGGATCCCGATTTTTAATGATCTCAAGGTGATGAAATCAGGTAGTTTATAAAAGTTTTGATAGGCTAATAGGGAAGCACCGACAAGAATCATAAATAAAGACATTAATCGGGAAAGACTAGTATTTTTTATAATGATAAATGCCAGAACGCCTAAAGCGAATTCAAGCAAAAGATTATGGGTTAAAAACATCAGAAATTCAGATTTTGGTTGGAGTATTAAACCTATAGCCACAACAACTGAAAAATATAGAATGATAAAAAGATATTTATATAAGTCTTTTAATAAAAAGATTAGGAAAAAAGAAAATATAAAATAATAATAAAATTCGTAGCTTAAAGTCCATCCATTATTAATTAAAAATTTACTGCCATTCGGAATTAAAAAGAAAGATTCGAAAATTCCTGTTTCACCACCGGATGAATTTATAAGATTTGGAGAAATCAGAAATACGATTAAAGCAAAAAAACTGAGAACCCAATAAAGAGGAATGATTCGGATGAATCGGTTTCTCATGAAATTTAGAAAATTAACTTTTTTATTATATGTTGTATAACACATAATAAAGCCAGATATTATGAAAAATAAATCAACGCCAGAACCACCTATGTGATACCACTGAAGCGTATCAACACTGTATTGTTGTCCTTTAAAGGAGGTATGACTTATAACTACCATTAAGGCAGCAATCCCCCTAAGAAATTGCACTGAATAAAGCATAGTTATTATTTTATTAAAGTATTTAATTTAAACTACCATACTCAATGTTTGTCTAACAAATATACCTAGTGAAAGACCGTGAATATTACTAATTATTTAATCTAAAATCATTACGGTTGGTTTTATATAAAAGTAGCCGTATTTTATGGGAACTCAAATATTCACTAGAGTTTAGAAACTGGTAAAAAATGAATTTTTTATTAATTATTATTATTTATTAACCGGCTTAAAATATGTTTCAAAATTTTAATAAAAAGTAAAAGTACTCAGCTTAATAAAAGAAATTCCAGAAACCATTGATGAATTAATTCAAAGATCACGTATACATTATTAACTTCACACCAAAATTTGGGAATTTTCTATAAGTAGATGAAAGATATAGGTAGTAGTGATTGCTAAGATTTCTGTTTAGAAACTTCAGTATCATCTTCAAATTTTTAATCATTAAATAATAAAAAACCCCGGCATCCTGCCGGGGTTTTTCGTATTGGTTAGCTTGGTATAACTCCTGTCGTACCTTACTGTCCTTGTGCTTATCTATTGTTATTCTTATGTGGAACTCCCTGTTCCTGATGTAATCATCATATGAAAATTCATTTAACTAAAATAGGGGTAAAGGACTTGAATAGCTGTAAGTCAAAGAGTACAAGATTGATTATTAAATAAGCATGTTTTTGTATCATTTAGAAATTAAAAACAATTACCTTTTAAAAATATTATAAGAAGAGAGGTGTAAGAAAGTACATACTTAATAAGTTGCTTGAGCTCGACTTAGACTGTCGTTTCTAAATTAAACATCGCGACTTTAATCCGTTCCTTCATCTTTGCTATCGTATTCGTAGCACTTGCACTATTGATTGAGAACAAATCGCTGATTTACATTTTTGCTGGCTTGCTGATGTTCTGGCAAAGATAACTGGTGCTCAAATTACATGAGCATTTAGAAAGTAAAAAACTGATACTTGATGGCAGATCTCAAATAGCAAAATTTTGAAGCTTTTTAATATAGAAATATTTGGAAAATGCGTGTTAAAAGCAAGTAGCTGAATTTATATAAAAATTTATTTTATTTTTCAAGTTATTTTACTATTCGATAAATTATTTTGTATCTAATCATAGAAAATTTTTATAAAATCAGTTATATATATTAAACAGAAAAATATTGAGTAATGTACATAATCTAAAATATTGAGGTAGACAATGAGCGACGCAAGACTTTTATATGTTAGTAAGTTGTATGATTGCGAAGATCCAATGAATGATCTATTCAATATTCTGACAGAAGCGTTGAATTTCAATTCACGTAATGCGATTTTTGGGGCTCTGTATTATGGAAATGGTTACTTTGTTCAATGTCTGGAAGGAGATAGGAACAAGATTGAAGATCTGTTCTATAAAAAAATCTTGAAAGATCCTCGACATAAAAATTGTGAAGTTCTGTATTTTGAAGATGTGAATGACCGTCTCTTCTCAGACTGGCATATGAAATATGCCAATATCCATCAGGATATTCTTGGATTCTTTGCCGAACATAATCTGGATGAATTCAATCCTTATACCTTGAATGCCGAGACCATTCCTCAATTTATACAGATATTGGCAAGTTTGAATGACCATGCCTATACATTGAAAGCAAGTTAATCCTTACATCATCATGCGATATAAGCTAAAGCTACGTATCGCATGATTTTTTAAAATGAGTATTTACTTTAAATAAGTTAAATAAAAAATATTATATAAATTCAAAAACATAAATATTGTTAATTCAAAAAATTATATCCAGATCCCATCTTCATCATTTCATACCAAGCCAAGCTTTTAAACCTAACAATCAGTGCCAAAATTCTTCTGCTTTTTATCAGGCAGATGATACTTCTGTATTTTGAAAAATTTAAGTAGGACGTTGAGGTGAGCTATAAATTAACCACAAGCAGACTTCGCTTCGAAACCGCAACCTAATTTATTATAAAAAAGAAATTTTTTAGGCTAATATAAAATTCATCATGATTATAAGTATCTATATATAGGTACGCCATTGAAAGGATTACAGCATGCAACAAGAAGTCATCATTGTCGGTGGTGGTATGGTCGGCTTGAGTCTCGCGCTGATGTTGGCCAAAACCAATATTGCAGTCAAACTTTTGGAAGCGATCAAATATCCAGATTATGATGATGTAAACCTTGCACCCTATCATTCCAGCTTTGATGCACGTAATAGTGCCTTGTCACGCCGTAGTGTACAGATTTATCAGGAACTTGGGCTTTGGGATGCCTTGCAGGAACATGCAACGCCGATTCTTGAAGTGAATATCACTGAGCAGGGCAGTTTTGGTAAGGCGCGCTTAATTGCAGAACAGGAAAAAGTCGAAAGCTTTGGCCAAGTGATTGAAAATGCCTGGCTAGGTCGTGTGCTATTAACTCAAGTCAAAAAAGAACCACTCATTGAACTGATTGATGGGGTTCAGGTCAGCTCTCTGACTCAAGATGCTGAGTTTGCTTATCTTGAAGCACAACGTGGTGATGCTTTATTGAAACTTCAATCCAAAGTGGTGATTGCTGCTGATGGGCGTGATTCTTTCTGTCGTAAAGCGCTCGGTATTGGGGCTTCAGAACATGACTATGATCAGGTCGCCATTGTCACTACCGTTCAAACTTCTAAGCCACATAATCATGTTGGCTTTGAACGGTTTAGCCACTTAGGCCCATTAGCCTTATTACCACTTCCAGGTGAATATCGTCGTTCTGTAGTCTGGCCTGTGAAAAAAGGAACGGAAGGAGAATGGCTGGGTGAAGAAAATGACCAGCATTTCCTGAACGCCTTACAAGAAACCTATGGCGATCGTGCCGGTAAATTCCAGAAAACAGGTAAGCGCTTCAGTTTTCCATTGTCCCAAGTATTAGCAGAAAAACAGGCTGTGGGCCGCGTGGTCTTGATGGGTAATGCTGCACATACAATTCATCCAGTAGCGGGTCAGGGTTTTAACCTGTGTATGCGAGATGCGCATGTATTGGTGCGCTACCTGAAAGAACAGCAGTCACAAGGTGCAGACTTAGGTGATGCAGCAGTATTACAGGATTATGAAAAATCCCGTTTGAATGACCAGCAAAGAGTGATTAAGTTCTGTGATTCAGTCGTACGTGGATTTAGTAACCAGAATCCATTCTTGAAACTGATCCGTAATACCGGACTGATTGTTTTTGATACCATTCCTGGTATCAAGCCACTAGTCGCTAACTATGCCATGGGGTTAAAAGCATGAGTCTGAATCCAAGTTCTGATGTATTAGATGTCGTGATTGTTGGTGGCGGTCTGGTAGGCGGTCTAACGGCTTTATTACTCGCTCAAGGTGGTGTGCAAGCGACTGTTCTGGATGCTGCGCCTATTCTGGATGCAGACAAAACTTTAAGCGTAGCCAATCCGCGGGTTTTGGCTCTAAGTCAGGCGACTATTCATTTATTAAAAACTGTGGGTGTGTGGGACAAACTTGCACGCCAGCAGCCATATACTGGAATGCAGGTCTGGAATAAAAATGGCTACGGTGAAATTAACTTTGGTCATTCTTCAGAAAGAACACCTTCTGTAGAGCAGGCGCTAGGCTCAATGGTGGAACCGAGTATTCTGAATCTGGCCATCCAGCAAAAGATGCTTGAAGAGGTGCAAGATTACCGCACACAGGTCAAAGTTAACCGGGTTGAACGTGGAGTAGATGTTTGGATCATTCATCTGGCAGATGGCACCCAGCTCAAAACTAAGTTGGTCATTGGCGCAGATGGCGCGAACTCCTTTGTGCGCGAGCAAGCCTTTATCGATATCGATGTACTGGACTATAAACAGGCCGGAATCAGCTGCGCAATTAGAACAGCCCAGCCACATCAGCATGTGGCCCGTCAGATTTTTCTGGAAACTGGTCCTTTGGCTTATCTGCCAATGGCGAGTCTTAAAGAAGAAGAGCAAGGCCACTGGCAATCCATAGTCTGGACATTACCTGATGATTATGCCGATGAGTATGCAGCGCTATCAGATGCTGACTTCACTCAACTATTGACCCGTGAAAGCTATCATATGCTGGGTGAAGTGCTGGAAGCGACAGCACGAGCGAAATTCCCACTCAAAGCTCGTGCTGCACAGCAGTATGTACAAGATGGCTTGGCACTAATTGGTGACGCTGCGCATGTGATTCATCCGCTCGCTGGACAAGGGGTTAATATCGGCTGTCTGGATGCTGCCGTACTCTGTGACGTGTTGCTGCATGACAAAGCGCGTGGAGTGTGGGCCCATGAACAGACCTTGAAACGTTATGAGCATCGCCGTAAAGGCCAGAATGATGCGATGATGCATAGCATGTCGGCGATTGGCTGGATGGAAACTACAGAGCTTTTCCCAGTGGTGTGGGCACGTAATTTCGGGCTGAAACAGGTCGAGCAACAGACAGTCCTGAAAGATGCATTTATGGCTCAGGCGAATGGTTTAAGTTTACTCAAAGATACACGTTATTCAGCCTAGCGGCCGAATGTAAATTTTTTAAACAAACATCTATAAAGAGTAACCATTTTGTTTAAAAAAGATACGATTTTTTGAAAATTAGGGCTAGGCGAAGACCAAAGAGATTGCTAAATTTCAGTTAATTTAAAGCTTGGTTTAATAGATAAAAGCGAAGCCATTTGTGGGGAGAGCAAAATGACAGACGTAAATGATTATGATGATGTAGAAGATCCTGTAATCGACGACGATGAAGCAAAAGCAGCAGAAAAAGGTGCTGCAAGTAGCGAAGAAGTTGTGAATGATACAGACGTATTAGAAGCTGAAACTTTAACTGTAACTGCTAAGCAGAAAAAACGTCAGGCACTTGAAGATGAAATTGCGGCTTTCCTGGCAAGCGGTGGCCGTATTACTGAAGTTCCAGCTGATGAATCCGTTGCAAGAGAATAATTGCACTTGATATTAACGAATAAAAAAACACCACATTGATTGTGGTGTTTTTTTATGGGTAAAGAAAAATTAATCGTTGGCAGAGGTTAGTTCCAAAGCACGTTGATAGGCAATTTTTTTCTTGATTCCAGTCAAATCAGCAGCCAGCTGTGAAGCTGCTTTGACAGACAGGTCTTGTAATAAACGCAGTAACAATTTATCCAGTTTTTCCTGATCCAGATCTTTTTCTTCGATAGAACCGCCAATGACCAGTACGATTTCACCTTTTTGCTGGTTATGGTCATTGGCAACAAATTCGACTAATTCACCCAGTGTCATTTTCTTGATAGTTTCAAAGGTCTTGGTAATTTCACGGGCAAAACCGACAGGACGCTCTGCACCGAATACCGCTGCCAGATCTTTAACACATTCCAGAATGCGGTGGGGCGCTTCATAGAAAATTAAGGTTTGGGTTTCATCTTTCAGTTTTTCCAGAGTCAAGAGTCGTTGGCTTTGTTTAGACGGTAAAAAGCCTTCAAAGCTGAAACGGTCACTCGGTAAACCTACTGCGCTTAAAGCGGCAATTGCAGCACATGCACCCGGTACAGGAACCACATGAATATTATGTTCTTGCGCAGCACGGACAAACTTGAATCCTGGATCGCTAATCAGTGGCGTGCCTGCATCACTGATCAATGCCATATCTTCACCATTGAGCAGGCGTTGAATCAACTGATCAATCTTGTTGCTTTCATTATGTTCATGACAGGCTGTCAAAGGTGTTTGAATATTAAAGTGTTTAAGTAATTGTGCAGAAGTTCGTGTATCCTCAGCTGCAATAAGACTCACCGATTTCAATACATTAATTGCACGATAACTAATATCATCTAAGTGCCCGATTGGAGTCGCAACAACAAATAACTGAGCACTCATAGGTTTCTCCATGTGGAATAAATCGAATAATAAAAAATGGAAGATTCAAAACAAAATTCTGGGCTTGGGGTTACTGGCCTGCGTCAGCAGCGTACAAGCGGAAGTGCTGATTATTCTACCTGAAACCGGCCCCTTGGCGCGAGCCGCTTCGAGTATCAAGCAAGGATTTCTCAGTGCATATACGGCGTCCGGACAGAAAGTACCATTGAAATGGGTCAATTCAGACCAGAAAAAAATCTCTCAGTTACTCAAACAGCATGTCAGTAAAAAGACGCAAATGGTGATCGGCCCTCTGGCACGTCAGGATGTAGAGCAGCTGGTGCAGACTAAACCCAAGATTCGTACACTGAGTTTGAATGAAACTAGCCTAACGGCCCCAAATATCTGGCAATTTAGCCTGTCGAAAAAAGAAGATGCGGCTGCTTTACAGAAGCAGATTGCGCTAGATGGGATTCAGCAACTGTTTGTGCTGCGTCAACCAGGCAGTGAGTCAGAACATGAACTCTTGCTAATGTCACTACTTAGCCAGAGTGAGCTGCAACTGGAAATGATCCAGAAGCCGCCATTTTTTCTGAAGAGCAAGCAGGGGATACTATTGCTCGGCAATGCAGACTGGCTGGCATCCTTACATGGTTTGGGACATAAACGGATTTATACAGTTGCGAATGCAATTAATGAACAGCATGCTCCGCCACGAGGCATCAAGTTCTGCGATGTGCCGGTACTTTATTTTGTTAACTGGCCTGATGTGATACAGGCTTATCAACAGGCACCGGTAAATATGTCCTATCAGCGTTTGATTGCTTTTGGTGGCGATGCCTGGCAAATCACCCAGTATTATTTGAACAATAAAAAAATACGCAATATTGAATTCCAGGGTCGTACTGGAATGATTCAGGTATCAGATCAGGGCATACAACGTACGCCGTCCTGTTTTCAGCAGAGTGCCAAAGGTCTTAAGGCACTATAAGGGTCAGCGATGCAGAAACGATTAGGTGCATGGGCAGAACAGCAAGCTGCCCAACTGATGCAGCAACAAGACTTTCAGCTCATTGCCAGAAACTGGCATAGCCGCTATGGTGAACTTGATCTGGTCATGCAGCGTGAGCAGGAACTGGTCTTTGTCGAAGTAAAAGCACGAGCTAAAACGGGTTATGCATTGGCTTATGAATCTGTTTCCTCTGCCAAGCAACGAAAAGTCCTACAAACGGCTGTATGTTTTATTAAAAAAAATCCACAGTTTGCACATTATTACTATCGTTTTGATGTGATTTGTTTTGATTTTAATCGGTATTTTGCAAAAACCATACAGCATGATTTTTCTCAATACCCTTATGATCTGCACTGGTTTGAAAATGCTTTTACTTTTGATCAAGAGTTTATTAATCTTTGAATAAAATAAGATCTGATGCGGTAGATAAAATTTGCAGCATCATGGGAAAGTTCAAGTATGATGAAGAACATCTGGCCTTGAAAAAACAGATTATTATATTGAAATAAGACTGATTAAAATTAAGGAGTCTTGCTGAGTGGTTAAGCGTATTGCAATAACAATGCTGTGTGTCGCAAGTTTATCGGGTTGTGCCAGCTTTATTTCTAGCGGTACTGGTACGGCTCCTGTAGGTACCGAAAATGGAGCTCGGACGCTAGGACAGGTATTTATCGATTCTTCTATTGTACGTACTGCAAAAATTAATCTTTATAAACTGGATTCACGTTTTAAACAGTCAAGGGTCAATATTGAAAGCTTCCATGGTAATGTCCTGTTGACCGGGCAGGTGCCGGATGCGCATCTCAAGCAATTGGCAGAAGATAATGTCAAATCCATGAGTGATGTCAGAGCGGTGCATAACTTTATCACTGTGGGTAACCAGAGCAGCTACACTACGATCATGCAGGATACCGCCGTGACGGCGAATACCCGTGGTTTGATTATGAAAGCACCGGTGGTGTCTGACAGCAAAGTGCATGTGCATACTGAAGATGGTGTACTGTATGTGATGGGACGTCTGAACAGTGCTGAAATCGATGACCTGAATCAGGTGCTGCAACAAGTGGGGAATATCACGAAAATTGTCACGCTCATCGACAACGTGGATCAGCGCTCTGGTTATAGTACTAACCAGAATTTTGCAGCGCCTGCATCTTATGCACAGTCGGGTGTTGAACAGACTCCAGTCGCCATCGATCCTGATACAGTTGAACCGACCGATGTTCCATAAGGTCAGTCAATTTAAAACGCAGCTGTCAGATCAGATCCTTGAAGTCCAACAACGTTATAAAGATTTCCGGATCTATGATTTTGGCAGTTATGCGCTGAACCGGTTAACCCCCAAACAGGGTTATAGTGTTGAAACCCAGTTAGCCTATGGCTTAAAAGCCCGTCAACGTTTTGATCTGTTTTTAAGCCATCAGCCATTAGCACATCGCCCCTTGATTATCTTTGTCCATGGTGGTGCCTGGCTGCATGGTGATAAAAAGGATTACCACTTCATCGGCGAGGCCTTTGCCAAAGAAGGTTATGATGTGGTGGTGATGAATTATCATCTAGCGCCTGAACATATTTTCCCGATTTATATTAATGACCTGCATTTATTGCTAAATCATTTGCAGCAGCATGCAGACCAGTTAAATGTTTCTACGGAAAATCTGGTCTTGATTGGGCATTCAGCCGGGGCATTTAATGTCATGTCAGCGCTATACCATCCACAAAAGGCCATGATTGAGCGGGAACAGATCCGCGCCATTATTGGACTGGCAGGTCCTTATCATTTTGACTATAAAGATGATCCGATCTGTGCCGATGCTTTTGACCAGTCGATTCCGTATCAGCAGGTCATGCCATATTATTTTGTGGAAAATACCTCCACCAAACATTATCTGTTCATGGCAGAGCGGGACAATATTGTCGGTCATTTCAACAGTCAGGATCTGGACCGGGTTTTAAAAGACCATGGCAATCATAGTGAGCTGATTACCATTCCGAAACTGGGTCATATTACGATGATCGGTTCATTGTCCAGTTTGTTTAGCCGGTTCTTTGAAACCAAGCCGCGTGTGATGTGGGCGCTAGAAGATGCTTTCAAGTGAAGATCTGTGATCGTGGTAATTCCCATAAAAAAGCCCGGTATAAAAACCGGGCTTTTTTAATTGAAAACCTTGTCCCGTCCTGAAATAAGTTTACACCTTAAGAGACTTATTTTATGGAACATGCACAAGAACAACGAGTTAAACGCACACAACGTGATTATAGCTTCGCCTTTAAAATGATGGTTGTACATGAAGTA
>NZ_VPBW01000034.1:0-29684 GCF_013418535.1 Acinetobacter sp. YH12137
GCAGGAACGCAATTCAGACACAAATCTGGATTGCGATGATCGCCTATTTATTGGTGAGTTTCGCTCAACATTTAGGAAAAACAGGTTGGACAGTTCAACGTTTACTCAGAATAATTCAAGTGAATTTATTTGAAAGAAGAACTTTAAAAGCTTTATTTTCACCCGATAAAATACCCATAAAACAAGAGGAAGCTCATTTGAGCTTCCTCTTGTGAAAAATTGTGGGACAGCAATGCCCGAGGGTGCTTTTTTTTCAGAACTATTCAAAACAGCTTTAAGCTCTCATTTTAAAATGGTTCAGTTCCTGATTCAGGGCAGCGATAATATCTGCGCGGCTAATAATTCCGACCAGACGCTGCTCGCTCACTACCGGGATATAGTTAAAAGAACGTTCCACAAAATAGGGCACCAGATCCTGAATCGGCTGCAATGGCTGCACTGTGACTACCTTGCGGGTCATAATATGTTTGACCTGATGTTCCCAGCTGCTGCGCACATCTGCAGCACGTTTAAACCATTCTACCACCTGATACATGGCCAGCGTTCCCACCAGCTTGCCTTCCGCATTAACCACCGGCAGGCTCATCAGGTTCATTTCTTTAAATTTATCCAGTGCATGCTGAATATTATCATTGGCATGCAGGGTCACCACGTCTTTAGTCATAATGTCCTGACAGGTAAACTGGTTGACCGCACGGGCATTGGCTCGGTCCTGCGCTTCCAGAATAATCTTTTGCAGGTCATATTCACTAATGTCCAGCAGCTCGGTTTGCTGATCTAGTACTTCCTGAATATCTTGCGGCTGAATAGTGACTTTCTGGGTCGGGGTCGGATCTTTGGAACGGGTATTCAATTGCGCCTGCTGCGGATAACGCTTGCCAATCATTCGATTAAAGACGATCGCAATTACCATCAATAAGATCGAATTCAGCAGCACCGGATAGAAAACGAAAGCATAGCCGAGTTCATGCACCGCATTGCCGCCGAGTACCGCCGTAATAGCCACAGCACCACTCGGTGGATGCAGGGAATCGGTGGTCATCATCAGGATAATAGCCAAAGCTACCGCTAGACTAAAAGCTTCCGTCGGACTGGCAATAAACAAGGCACAGGTCACACCCACTACCGCAGCAATAGTATTACCTACCAGAATATTCCAGGGCTGTGCCAAGGGACTGGCCGGAACTGCAAACAGCAGCACAGATGAGGCCCCCATCGGCGCAATATACCAGGCTTCAAAATCACCCAGAATCCATAAACTCAGTAATGATGATACCGTGAGACCCAGTAGTGCCCCAATACCGCAGAGTAAACGGTCCTTGAGTGGAAGAACTTTAAAATTCGGTTTTAAGGTATTGAGCCAGTCGAGATTGGAATGGAACACGGCGCGCCTGATTTTAATGTTTACAGATTTTGCGCATTATAAAACTAGTCGCTTTAAAGATGTATTTATTTTATATCTTTTAATTACACTTAAATGGATGCTGTTTAAAAAGCTAAGTCACACACCAGAGAAAAACCATCCATCTAGTCCTATTTTACTATTCAATCTCTCATAGGATTTTCAATAAGATCATTCATGTCAGATGATTTTAGTCTCAGCTTCGCTATGAGAACCAGATTTAATCAGAGGTTCGATTTTGAGCAGCTCGACCTGACCATAATAGGTTGAAAATGCTACATCTCCGGCATCTACCCCAGTACCAATGCGAATCAGCTCGTCGACCGGGGCTAAACGGGTCGGATCAAACTGCACCCACCCTCCTTCCAGATAGGCTTCAAAAATGGCATGAAAATCGGGTAAAAATTTTTCAATTTCCACATAACCGACCACCATGCGTGCCGGAATTCCTAAAGCACGACACAGCGCAATGCCCAAATGAGCAAAGTCACGGCATACACCTGCTCGGTGGACCAGCACATCCGTTGCAGTCGTAAACTGATCAGAACAGCCAGAGACATAAAAAATATTGTTATAAATCCACTGTTCGATGGCTTTTACACGCGTATAGCCGGGTATCATCCAGCCAAATGAACGTTTCGCCATTTCTAGTAATAAATCTGAATTGCAATAGCGGCTGGCCAGCAAATAAGGTAGTACTTCATCCGGCAGGTCTGGAATTTTGACTTCACTCAAGTTTTGCCTCAGATCATTCGGAATGCTCGGCTGACGGGTAACTGTCGCGCTATAGTTCAGTTCAAATGCCTCACAGGGTTCGAGTTGCAACCGGATATGACGGTTTTGATGCTGAGCATCCTGAAATTCATGCCACTTGACCGGCATATTCATAGTGAGCTGTTCTCCGAGAATATTCTGATCGGGATGATGGGCGACCTGAACCATAAAAATAAATTCGGTAGATTGCACAATCTTGTATTTTAAATGGCACTGAATTTGGTAAGTGGTCATGAAGTTCCTTATTATTAGGCATTATTATATTGTGTGAAGATTAAACTAATTCTAAGACCGCAATCGTATGAGATCAGTTTAACTTTATCGCGCTTCAGTGAACAGGATGCTATACATCTGATTTATTCCTGATTTTTGGATCTCATCCCATTGCTATTCCAGCATAAAATTGCAGCAAAGCCGCGCAAAATCTGGCATGAATGAAGACCATTTTAATTTTTTCCAAAATATTTTCAGCGTATTAACCCTTTGCCACTCCCCTGTAAAATCCTTATAATCAAGCACAATTTTTCTCTAATTTTAAGTGGATGACCATGAGTCGCGCCATATCGCATATTGATACCTTCCAAGGCTTAATTCTTGCCTTACAAAACTACTGGGCGGAGCAAGGCTGCGTCGTGTTACAGCCTTACGACATGGAAATGGGTGCAGGGACATTCCACACTGCAACTTTCCTTCGTGCGTTAGGTCCCGAAACCTGGAATGCTGCTTATGTTCAGCCATCACGCCGTCCGAAAGATGGTCGTTATGGTGAGAACCCGAACCGTCTGCAACATTATTACCAGTTCCAGGTTGTGCTTAAGCCAAACCCGGACAACATCCAGCAGCTTTACCTAGATTCTTTAAAGGCAATCGGTATTGATCCTTTAGTTCACGACATCCGTTTCGTGGAAGATAACTGGGAATCTCCAACACTGGGCGCATGGGGTCTAGGCTGGGAAGTTTGGCTGAACGGCATGGAAGTGACTCAGTTCACTTACTTCCAGCAAGTCGGTGGTGTTGAATGCTACCCAGTAACCGGTGAAATCACTTATGGTCTGGAACGTCTGGCGATGTATCTGCAAGGTGTAGACTCAGTTTACGATCTGGTTTGGACCAAAGGTCAGTTCGGTACTGTGACGTATGGCGATGTGTTCCATCAAAATGAAGTAGAACAATCGACTTATAACTTCGAATATGCACCAGTAGAAAAAATGTTCGAACTGTTCGATTTCTACGAAGCTGAGGCGACCCGTTTAATCGAAGCTGAACTGCCATTACCTGCTTATGAGCAAGTGATTAAAGCATCACACAGCTTTAACCTGTTAGATGCGCGTGGCGCGATCTCTGTGACTGAACGTCAGCGTTATATTCTGCGTGTGCGTACTTTGGCACGTTCAATTGCGACCAGTTATGTAGCAGCACGTGCGAAACTTGGTTTCCCAATGGCAGAACCTCACCTACGTGACGAAGTCCTGGCTCAGCTTAAAGCTCAAGTAGAAGCAGAAGCGGCTCAAGCAGAAAAATCAGCGGAGAACAAATAATGTCTAAACATACAGTTTTATTTGAACTTGGCTGTGAAGAACTTCCTCCAAAAAGCCTGAAAAAATTACGTGATGCTTTAAAAGCTGAAACTGAAAAAGGCTTAAAAGATGCGGGTCTGGCTTTCGATGCGATCGAAGCTTATGCAGCGCCACGTCGTCTGGCACTTAAAATCGTAAATGTTGATGCTGCTCAAGCGGATACGCAAAAACGTTTTGACGGTCCTGCTGTGCAAGCGGCTTATGATGCTGAAGGCAAACCAACCAAAGCACTTGAAGGCTTTATGCGCGGTCAAGGCATTACGGTTGATCAGGTGTCTACTTTCCAGGCCGGTAAAGTTGAAAAAGTCTGCTACCTGAAAGATGTGAAAGGCCAAAGCCTTGACATTTTACTGCCACAAATCCTGCAACATGCTCTGGATCAATTGCCAATCGCAAAACGCATGCGTTCTGCTGCTAGCCGTACTGAATTCGTTCGTCCGGTAAAATGGGTGGTCTTGTTAAAAGACAGCAATGTGATTGATGCAACCATTCAGGATCATAAAGCAGGCAACGTGACTTATGGCCACCGTTTCCATGCGCCTGAAGCGATTATTCTGGCCAATGCAGATGCGTATCTGGATGCCCTGCGCGCTGCGAAAGTGATTGCGTCTTTTGAAGAGCGTCAAGCAATCATCGATCAGCAAGTCAAAGCGCTGGCTGATGAAGTGAATGCGATTGCCATTGTTCCTGCGGATCTCCGTGACGAAGTCACTGCACTGGTTGAATGGCCGGTTGCATTACGTGCCAGCTTCGAAGAACGCTTCCTTGCAGTTCCACAAGAAGCGCTGATCACTACCATGCAGGACAACCAGAAGTATTTCTGTCTGGTGAATGCTGAAAACAAATTACAGCCTTACTTCATTACCGTTTCTAATATTGAGTCTAAAGATCCGACTCAAATCATTGAAGGTAACGAAAAAGTAGTTCGTCCGCGTCTGTCAGATGCAGAATTCTTCTTCCTGCAAGACCAGAAACAACCGCTTGCGTCTCGTAAAGAGAAACTGGCCAACATGGTATTCCAGGCACAACTGGGTACTTTGTGGAACAAGTCTGAACGTATTGCCAAACTGGCTGTCGCGCTGGCTCCGATTACAGGTGCAAAAGCTGAAGATGCTGAAAAAGCGGCTCTTCTTGCAAAATGCGACTTAACTTCTGAATTAGTAGGTGAATTCCCTGAACTTCAAGGCATCGCCGGTACTTACTACGCGCGTCTTGAAGGTGAAAATGATGAAGTGGCTGAATCTTTAGGTGAGCAGTATTTACCTAAATTCGCGGGTGACGTTCTGCCTAAGACTAAAACTGGTACAACGATTGCTCTTGCGGATCGTTTAGATACCTTGACTGGTATTTTCGGTATCGGTCAGGCACCAACAGGTTCTAAAGACCCATTTGCGCTACGTCGTTCTGCGATTGGTATCCTGCGTCTGGTGACTGAAAACGAACTTGATGTATCCATTGAAGACCTGATCAAACTGGCTCTAGCTGCTTATGGCGATGTATTGAAAGACCATGAGAAGACTTTGACAGATGCAGTTGCATTCCTTGAAGGTCGTTACCGTGCGAAATACGAAGACCAAGGCGTTGATGTTGACGTGATCCAGGCTGTTCAAGCACTGTCACCTAAATCACCTCTTGATTTTGACAAGCGTGTAAATGCGGTAAATCACTTCCGTGCATTGCCTGAAGCTGCTGCACTTGCTGCTGCCAACAAACGTGTTGCCAACATCCTTGCCAAAGAAGCTGCACCTGAAGGTGCTGTGGTTGAAGCCAATCTGGTGGAAGATGCTGAAAAAGCATTATTTGCTGAACTTGCGAAAATCACACCAGTGGTTGAGCCGCTGTTTGCTTCTAAAGATTACACTGCTGCGTTATCTGCATTGGCTGCCTTACGCGCACCAGTAGATGCGTTCTTTGACGGCGTCATGGTGATGGCGGATGATGCTGAACTAAAAGCAAACCGTTTACGTCTGCTTGCTCAGCTTCGTGACCTGTTCACTAAAGTTGCGGATATTTCAGTGCTTCAACACTAAAACCTAATTGGTTGTAAAATACACGAAACCCCGCTATAAATTAGTGGGGTTTTTTATTAATATTGCTATGAAAACACTAGAAATCTTTTTATTCAATCTATTCATGGTGGGGGAGGATTTTTCAAATATTTCTGAAACAAGACGCTCTAGAAATACAACAATTATTAAGTGTGAAGGATATATTTTTGAATTCAAACAAATTGATATTCACTTTAACCAATATAAATTTCTAAACCAGCAAAAAATCACAACAGTAGTAAAAATACTGAATGTTCAATCCACGGAAATTGAATCTATATTACAAATTATTGATGATCTTTGTTGGTTACTTTCATTTTGTCAGCAATCATATGTTTGCAGAGCTGGTTATAAATACGATAGCGGAGAACATTGGCATGGCACTTTAGGTACTATAAATAATAAAAACAATATCATAGAAAATAGAGGTCAAGACATTAGATACTTCATTGAGCAAGTTTATCCAACATTTAAAAAACTAAAATCGAAAAGGCAATTAACAGTAATCTTGGCTATATTTGTGAGGCATATCGCCCATCATTAGCTTATGAGATTTCTCTAATTTCTCACTACGTTGCTATAGAAAATTTGAAGCAGACATTTGCCTTAGATAAAGGATATAAATACTCTAGAGGATATTTTTCACATAAAGATTATCCTGCTTTAGATTTTGCACCTAAAGACTTAGAAAATTATTTCCCGCCTACCAGAAAAACGAAACAATATATACATAAAAAATTCGGGCAAGTTGGTTCAGCAGAAATGACTAGGCGCATGTTTGAAGACATTGGAATATCTAGAGACAACCCTATGGTTAAGTTTTCCCTTAAAAATCGAAACGATCTGATACATGAGGGCTTAGTATTTCCATTTGGACATGAGAATTACTTTGAAAAAGCTGAAAATGATTTCCATAATGTAAGTAATCTATTAAGAAAATATATTTTAACCTTACTAAATTACAAAGGTGAATATTACTTAAGTGAAGATCGAATCGGTCCTTCAGGCTTGATTACTTAGGGTCAAAGGTCAAATTAGCTGATCTTTACATCTCCCATAAGATCACAATAAAACCATGAAAAATAGAAAATCCCTTTCAATAGCTCAATATTTGATGATTGGTATTCTCCCCCCAATCATCACTGAAATTTTAGTATTTGCAGGGATTCAACGTACTTTTTGGCTACATTTTTTTAGCTTTATTATGATCACCGTTTTGGTGATCCTATATAACTATGCACGAAAAAAAACAGACCATACACCTTAGCCCTTAAGCTCAAAAACTATAGGCATATCCCTATATATTTCATATACTCACCCTAACAACACTCAACAAGAAAGAAGCGCATGAAATTTCAAACACTCATTATGACGACTCTTGCGGGTATCGCACTTACAGCATGTACATCTCAACCGACCATTCCACAGCTGGAACTGGGTGTATTACAGGAAGTACAAAATCTCGAAGTTATTCCAGAAACAACCAACAATAAGGCGAAACTGACCAAATTCCTCGACAAATGCGTGATTGAATTTACTGGCGACATCGGCAACAACCGTTCAGTTGAACAATGGTCATTTAAAGGCCTGACCCTGATTGATGCCGGTTCAGCAACTTTCCAGCGTGACGGTACCAGCACGGCACAAAAATTTGACCTGCACGATACGGCAGTACAAAAGAACTTTGTAATTCTGCGCAATCATTTTGCTAAAGATGCCCTAACTCAATGTGATTAAATAGATCGCCCTGTTTTTATGATGAAAATAGGGCTATTTATTTGAATGAACAGAAATTTAATTTTTCTTCTGATTTAAACTGCCTTTTCTTCCTTTTAAAAATTATAAGATCCTCGCATCAAACTACGCTGAACCTATACTCTCTCCATAGCTTATTCATTGTTTTTGGCTGATTATCCGTTACACTGAAAACCAAACTCAGACCGCTCTTTGACGAATTCGAGGTCGATCCATAATGAATATCAAAACCCCAATTATTTTAACGACAGCTTTAATGTTCTGCGCACCTGTATTTGCACAGACCGAAACCACTCAGACCAACAAACCGATTGCACCTTATGGTGAGAATCCGAACCTGCTGCATGTGTTTGCCTATAAAGCACAGGAAGGCGTTATCAATACCGCTGAAAAAGTAGGTGAAGTCACTGAAAAAGGCATTGCCAAAATCAAACCGGGTGTAGACCGTGCCTGGGGCAATACCAAGTCTGCAGCATCAGATACCATCCAGAAAGTAGATCAGGGTGCGACTCAGGCAGCACAGCAAACGGGTCAGAAAATTCAGCAAACCCGAGAAGTCTGGCGCGGCAATTCACAACAGGCACCGATCGTGCAGCAGCCTTTGAGTCAGCCATCTACCGCAACTCAAAATTCATCGGTATCACAGCCCCAGTCAAGTTCCGGTACAGCGACCAGTTATGCAGTAGATGATCTTTAAATCATCGCATTGAAAAAAGCCCATTACGGGCTTTTTCTTTTAAGCATTGAAGATAGTTGAGTCTTTCTTTAGACTGAACTCAAATAAAATCATGAGAAGATAATAAAAATGAAAAAAATTCTCCTCAGCTTTATCGCCGGCATTCTGTGTGGTGTAGCCATCCTGTACATCACTTTACTGGTTTCAGGTGAAACCGTGACCTCAATTGCTGCGATTGATGATGAATTATCCTCCATCCCGAGCCTGTCTAGTGCGAATCCTTATAACCATAAAACCGAAGGCGAAAAAATCCAGCATATAGAACACTTGGAGGAAGCTGAA
Organism: Acinetobacter sp. YH12137; assembly: GCF_013418535.1. Taxonomy (NCBI): domain Bacteria; kingdom Pseudomonadati; phylum Pseudomonadota; class Gammaproteobacteria; order Moraxellales; family Moraxellaceae; genus Acinetobacter; species Acinetobacter sp. YH12137. The sequence continues at coordinate 8,575 of NZ_VPBW01000034.1, forward strand.
TTTAGGCCCGCCTCTGGCAATAATGCCGACCTGTATCGGATCAAGGATATGTGTAAATTAAGAATCGGGACTCAAGGAGATGACATTTATAGCTATCGAACTGCTTATTTTTCGCAGAATCATCTGATTTATATGTTTGAAACCCATTATCGAACATCTTATGACAAGCGTCCCGATGAACGGGTACCCGAATTTAAGCGCGTCTATCAGGAAATTATATTTAACCCTCGGTCTGCACTGGTTCAGAGTGAATTTTTAAAACTATTAGATAAATACATTACGCCAGAAAATCGAAAAAAATGCTGATCGAATTTGATCAGCATTTGGTTTTTATTTGATAATTTTTTAATTTACCTGACGGATAGGCTGACCCTGCTTAAAGGCCGCTACATTTTCCACCATCTGATCCACAATGCGTTGACGGGCATCGACACTGCCCCAGGCATTGTGCGGTGTAACGATCAGGTTAGGAATTGAAGCATCAAGCAATACATTGCCCTCTTTCGGTGGCTCAACAGTTAGTACATCCGTCGCAGCACCGGCAATTTTGCCTTCGCGTAAGGCTTGAGCCAACGCCTGTTCATCGACGATTCCGCCACGCGCACAGTTAATTAAAAATGCGCTTGGTTTCATCGCATCCAGTTCGGCATGACTGATTAAATGACGGGTATCTTCCGTTAAAGGACAATGCAGGCTTAAAAAATCCACTTGTGGCAATAGCTCGGCAAATGGAATACGGGAATCATCTGCCGGACGGTTGGGCAAAGCGGCAATCAGTACCTTCATGCCAAAGGCTTCTGCCAGTCTGGCAACTGCATGGCCCAGCTCACCATAACCAACAATACCTAAGGTCTTGCCTGCCAGCTCCACAATAGGTGCACCCAATAGACAGAACTGGCTGGCTTTCTGCCATTCGCCCTGCTGTACCGCACGCTGATAGGTCAGGAATGATGTAGCCAGGTTGAGCATTAGCATAAGGGTATGCTGAGCGACGGCAGAGGTGCCATAAGCCTGACAGTTACACACCACAATACCACGTGCCTTGGCCGCACCCAGATCGACATTATTGGTGCCCGTAGCAGAAATCAGGATCAGTTTCAGTTGAGGACATTGCTGGATGGTTGCCGCGTCAATCATGACTTTGTTGGTAATGATGACATCGACATCGGCCACACGGGACTGAATCTCTGCAGCCGATGTGGCCGGGTATAAGACCAACTGGTCAAATACTGCATGAAGTGCCTGAAAGTCCAAATCCTGTTGGTCTAAAGAAGCATAATCTAAATAAGCGGCTTTCATGACTCTACCCTCAACCTTGTTTGACAATTTATTTTGATTGCCATTTAAAACAAGTCCTGCAGGGTTTTCAAGCAACTTACTGTCAGAAGTGGTTAATCTACAGACTTATCAATATGGTTACGCAGAGAACGGCGCACCTTATAAATCACATATACACTGAGAAAGATCAGAAAAATAAGAGAAGAACTGAGTAAGATCACTGCAGGATGCACACTTTCCGCGTGTGCAAAATTAGGCAGCATCAGTCCAAGAATAAAACAAATACTTGTAACTTGTTTGGATTGCATATATTTACTCCCTTGTCATATAAACAACCGGGAGCGGTGTGACTATTTTTCATACCGCCTAAGACCATATTAGGCCTTAGCAAATATAAGTCAAGTATTTGTTTTTTAGATAAATTTTTTGGTTAGTTCATTTCACTTCGTGTCACAAACTGTGTATTTTTGTCACTTGCGTCAACGAAACCGGAAGCGCCGTATTCATCTGTATGCAAATTCAGATGTTTATAGCTGAACATATAAAAATCAGCATAGCGTTTCATAATAATCGGATGCATGCCTACATTTAATTCATCCTGCTCCTTGACCAGTTTCATGATATGCCGGTCATTCATCACTACCAGATAACGTTCATCATTCAGATTGATGGTCAGCAAGCCATTACCTTTGGCATAGATTGGAATCAGGAATTTATGGTTCAGTGCAATCGCATCACCGGTATAGCTTTCGATCTTGTTGCTGATGACGTTAAAGACCAGTGCATGTCCATAGGCATCGAGCAATAACTGGCGCTTTTCCTGCGGCAGATTGACGTGAATTCCGAGCTTAAGCAGATCCTGCTGATCCACCTGTTTATTACTCAGCAATTCACGCAAAATCACCTGTTTCTGGGCTGCATCAAAAAATTGAGTATCCAGCAACAGATCATTATTTTTCAGGATACGTCCTAAAGCAAAACGATGCCTCGGCAAGATATTCTCAATCACCTTGCGATAGTAGAACTTGCTGTTTTTTTTGACCCGGCGCATTTTCTGGTAGAAATAACTTTCATCATATTCATGCAATAAAAAGTCATACAGCAGCTCGGAGCTGGCCAGAACAGCGATGGCGTCATGGCCGGTAAATGGCAGATGCAGTACATGATGCTGCGGAAGTACGGCTTCTAGTTTCAGGTAATGTACCCGGTCTTCGGTGCAATACGGGTCATATACCAGAATATATTCCCGTTCCGGACTGACATCTTCTGCCTCAATCCGCATGCCTTCATTCAGCTCGGGCTGGTAAAACATGTTGTAGCGGGCATCTTCGACATCTTCCGGATCAATCGAATATTGCGGCACCATCGCGACCACTCGCTGAACATTCAGCAGATTGGAATATTTAATCGCAGCATAGCCACCCATGGAGCCACCATAGGCAATGCGCTGCTGAAACGGTGCAATCAGCTCGGCAATGGCTTGCAACATGTTCCACATGGAACTTTTTGGAAACCAGGATTTATGTTTGGGCATGATTCCCAAAACATTAAATTCAAATTTCGCTAATGATTTTTCGGCATTGATGCTCAAGCCCTTGGCACGGGTAATCAAATCTCCAAATGAAAAAATCAATTCTGAAGATGACCCCGGCATAAAAATTGCGCGTATATGCTCATCTTCAAAAACAATCTGCTTATCCATAACTTTCCCGTGCTGGTGAATCTAACTTTTCGGCAACAATTCACTCAATGAATAGGGCCGAAAAAGTGAATATGCTATTTTATATCGATGAAAAAGATTAAAAAGCGCAAAATATGACACAATCACTGCATCCTGCAGCTCAACAAGGGTTTAGTACAGCGGCTGAGCTTTATCAGCAGGTACGCCCTGACTATCCGGCAGATCTTAGCCCATGGCTTGCCGAGACACTGTCATTGCCTGTAGATGCAGATCTTGTTGATTTGGGAACAGGAACAGGTAAATTTATTGCCTATTTGCTTCCACTCAGCAGCCACATCACCGCCATTGATCCTGTCCCTGAAATGCTGGCCCAGTTAAAACTGGCACATCCGGATATTCATACCCTTGAAGGGATGAGCCACCAGCTTCCCCTGCCCGATCATAGCGTGAATGCCGTGTTTTGTGCACAGTCATTTCACTGGTTTGCCAATCTAGAGACCTTAAAGGAGCTGGATCGGGTACTTAAACCTCAAGGCTTTCTGGTATTGGTCTGGAACCAGCGTGATATCACAGTCGACTGGGTCAAAGCTCTGGCAGATTGCATTGCACCACTGGAAGGCGATACACCACGCTATCATAGTGGTGCCTGGCGTAAAGTATTTGAAGAACAGAATGTCTTTCAGCCTTATGCTGAAACGCAAATGCAACAGCTACAGCATGGCCCTGTCGAGCAGGTGGTTTCCAAACGCTTATTGTCAACCAGCTTTATTGCGGCACTACCAAAAGAACAGCAACAGCAGCTCAAGCAGCAATTCGAACAAATTATCAAAAACTATACGGACAAGGGTGCAGAAGATATGATTAATTTCCCTTATGTCACCTATGTTTATGTATTCAAGAAAAATAATTAGGAACAGGATTCAATCATGCACACGATTCAATTGATGTCACGAACTGCACTTTTCACTGCCGCCATGTTTTTGATGGCCTGTGACCAGAAAAGTTCACAATCTGTAGAACAGCAGGCAACGGAAGACTCTGCATCAGAGGAAATCATGCAGGAATTGAAAACTGGACCCGTGAAAAACTTCCCTAAAACGGAAGATGATCCCCATGATATTGCTGTCTTGAATGACTATGAAGAACGTTTCCAGGAAATGAGCGCGGATCTGGAAGCTGAGCTCAATGGCATGCGCAATGATGACAATCTGACTCCGGAATTTGTCCAGCAACGTCAACGCGATCATGTCCAGTCTTCGCTAAATATGCTCAAAGATCTGGAGCTTAAAACTGAACAGGGCCGTTATATTCAGGGTTTGATGTATCAATACTGGGAACATCAGGAAAAACTGGTGAATAGTCCGAAATCTCAGGCCTCTACCGTAAATGAAGCCAGTGAAAATGTAAAAGGTCTGGGCAAATATCTACATGCCCAAGAGCAACTGGAACGCTGGCGTTCGCAATATCCGGAGATGACCACCGCAAATAAAGCCCCAGCACAATAAATAATACATTTCAGGAAGCGGACGCTTCCTGAAATTTTATATGCAGTTCTAAGATTTAACTTTCACTTTCTGAAGAATGCGTATTATTGAGCTTGAACTAAATATTGCTGCACCCCTTCTGCGGCTGCTCGTCCAGTGGCAAAACAGGCTGTCAGCAAGTAACCCCCTGTAGGCGCATCCCAGTCCAGCATCTCACCACATAAGAACACATGTGGATTGGATTTAAGCTGAAGCTGCTCTGACAGAACCTCGCGTTTAACACCACCTGCACAGCTAATCGCTTCCTGTATAGGACGGAAACCTGTTAAAGGAATTTTCAATTGCTTAATCTGCTGTGCTAATTCAGTAGCATTTTGCCAAAGTGGCTTTGGTAACAGTTCACGCACCAGAGCAGCTTTTGCACCATCCAGACCTGCTTTCCGCCAGATATTATTCAAAGACTGCTTTTTACTTGGCTGTAATTTTTTAGCCAGCTGCTCTAAGGTTTGATCCGGAAAAAGATCCAGATTCAGCTGCATTGGCTGACCCTGTTTCAGCTGTTGACGCAGTCCCCGGTCCTGTTTATAGATTAGACCACTTTCCAGACCATAGTGACTGATCACGATATCTCCCATGGTCTTGTCACCGCCATCAACCCAAGCCTCGACCCGTTTTAGGGGCTGACCGAAGATTGGCTGCATAAACTTGGACCATGGATATTCCACACCCGCATTACTGGCTTGAAAAGGTTCAATCTCGCTGCAATCAAGCCATGCTTGCCATTTCCCATCACTGCCGAGTTTTGACCATGACACTGCACCACAAGCCAAAACAATCGCATCAAAGTTTTCTGTGAATGCGCAATCATTTTTTAAATCATGGATCTGTAGCTGATGATTTTTCAGATCTAGAATTTGATGACGATAATGAAATTGTACCCCTTGCTCAGTTAAACGTTTTAACCAGACACGCAATAGTGGAGCGGCTTTCATTTCTGTAGGAAAAACTCGACCTGAAGAACCAATATAAGGTTCAATGCCAAGATCTTTCATCCAGTTTTGAATCCATATCGCATCCCAGCGTTTGATCCAAGGTTCTAACCAGTCTACCTGATCATAACGCTGCACAAACTGCTCGACGGGTTCGGCATGAGAAATATTTAGGCCGGTTTTCCCAGCCATCAGGAATTTACGGGCAGCCGAAGGCTTCTGTTCAAACACATGAACTTCATAATCAGACTGGCTCAGAACTTCTGCAGCCATCAAGCCTGCCGGGCCAGCACCCACAATTGCAATGTGCTTCGTCATGGCTTATTCCGCTGAACTCGCATTCTGCCCTTGTAGCGGCTGAAACTCATCAAAACGTGTTGTATAGCCTTCCGGTTTACTAATAATCAATTGCTGGCACAACTCACCACGCTCTAGATATTTAATTTCAAAATGAGTTCTTGCCGAGTCTTGGCCAATGACTTCTTTAACGAAAGGCAGCTTCCACAGGTTTTGAACCTGCTGTTCTGCTTCATCAATATATTCAGGAATATTGCTGGCTAAAGTAATCGTGCCACCGGTTTTTAAACGCGATAATAAAAACTCAAAAAATGGCATATTCAACCAGCGCTGCGCCGGGTTATGCGGCTCAGGGTTCGGATATAAAATAAAAAACTGTTCGACTTGCGCTGGATAGAGAGCATGCACAATCCAAGGCAAGGCATCGGCATGAACTGTCTGTAAATTCGGTTGTCCTTCCAGCGCATGCTGTTTTTGCATGGCTAAAAATTTCTCTCGAGTCCGTTCGATCGCAATCAGCTTGCTGTCTGGATTGATCTGGGTAAAGAGCAATGCGTGTTTACCTTTGCCCGCACCGATTTCCACACAAACCGGTTCAGAACTGATACTTTGGAAATCACGAGGCGCATGCATACGCTGTGCTTGAAATTGACGAATCGACATAATCAGATCAAACTAATAAAAACTGTATAAGTCTAACAAGTGCAGTTATATTTGCCTAATCGAAGCTTTATTTTTCTAGGGAGTGCGCTGATGTCAACCACTTTAAAATGTCCACGCTGTGGCAAACTGACCACTTGGGAAAATAATGAATTTCGTCCTTTCTGCTCGGAACGCTGCAAAATGATTGATCTAGGCGCTTGGGCCAGTGAGGAATACAAACTGCCAACCCAAGATGCTCCAACAACTGAATCTTCTGAAGAAGACTGAACCTTTTAAAATATCCTATCACATTAAGCATATCCTAAATAATCACATGATTTTTATAAAAGGCTTGTAGAAAACCAACACAAGTTAACAGCACATATGCCAGTTTAATACTATGTTCTTACGCAGAAATATCACATTATTTTAGAGCAAGAACATGGGCTACATTATTCTAAAGATCATTTTAATTGGGGTAGGAATACTTGCGATATTGTCATTAGGGATAGGCATTTTCCAGCAGGATGGCTTATTTATTGTTGTTGGAATTCTCCTTGCCATTATGACTTGGCTGATCTACGCACAAACCCGTCAGTCTTTAAATAATCCTTTTAGCAAATAAAAAGACCAGCTAGGCTGATCTTTTCACCTACTTTAACCTGCTTTTCCCGCAACGAAAGGATTATGCTGTTTTTCAAAACCAATATTGCTGATCGGACCATGTCCTGAAATAAACCGGGTTTCATCCGGCAGGCTAAAACATTCGCGCTGGATTGAATCGAGTAACTGCTGATGATCGCCACGCGGGAAATCTGTCCGTCCAATTGAGCCTTTAAACAGTACATCCCCTGTCCATAACAAAGCATGATTCTTGTTATAGAACATTACATGACCTGGAGTATGGCCTGGGGCAAAACGTACTTCAAACTCTTCATCACCTAGCTTGAGAACTTCTCCACCTTCCAGCCATTGCGTGACTTCTACTTTTTCCGGAATCGGAAAACCGTAACGGGTAGACACTTCCTGAATCATATCCAGCCAGAATGCATCGTCCTTATGCGGACCAATCACCGGCACATCCCAAACTTTTTTTAAAGCACCAACTGCTCCAGCATGATCGAGATGGCCATGAGTCAGCCATAAAGCCTTGACCGTTAAGCCCAGTGCTTCTACTTCCGCTTTTAATTTTTCAGGTTCGCCCCCTGCATCAATCAAAACAGCCTCTTTACTGTCGCTATCCCAAAGAATCGAGCAGTTTTGCTGAAATGCAGTCACAGGAACAATTTTGACTTGTAACATAGGATAAGAAACCTCAAAAGATTAATGGGCAAGCGTCTGATTCAATGCTTCAAGATTAGCCTGTAACAGCGTATTGAGCAATTGCACATGATCTTCACGGTTGTTCAAAGCCGGAATATAACTGTAGCTTTCCCCGCCATTGGCCTTGAAGGTCTCCCCATTTTCCATAGCCAGCTCTTCCAGTGTTTCCAAACAGTCGGCCGAGAAAGCCGGACTCATCACCTGAATTGATTTCACGCCCTGTTTGCCCCACTCTTCAATTAAGGCATCCGTATAAGGCTTAACCCACTCCTGTTTACCAAACCGGGACTGGAAACTAATTGCATACTGATCTTCAGATAGACCTAAAGCTTCTGCAACCAGTTTGCCTGTGATCCGGCAACGATCCGCATAAGGATCACCTTTATCGGCATAGGGTTGCGGGATACCATGAAATGACATCAACAGTTTTTCCGGCTGGCCATGAATCGCCTGATAATCCCGAACACTTTGTGCCAGTGACTGAATAAATAAAGGATGCTGAAAATAATCGCGGATAATCGACAGACCAGGTAAATTGCGCTGTTTCAATACCCATTTTGCGACTGCATCATACAGAGGTGCGGTAGAGGTCGCTGAATACTGGGGAAATAACGGAAACAGAATAATGTGATCTTGCGGTTGAACCGAAATCTGATCAAGGACAGCCTGAATATTGGGATTGCCATAGGTCATGGCAGGCACCACATTTAGCTCAAATTGCGGATATTGTTCAATGAGTTTGGCCTTTACTTGACTCACCTGCTGCAAAAGAATCTCACGCATCGGTGAATCCTGACCCCAGACCTGTGCATAAGCCTGGGAAACTCGCTTGGGACGGAACGGTAAAATAAATAAACGCAGGATGAGTTGCCAGATCGGCTTGGGAATTTCAATGACACGCTGATCAGATAAAAACTGCTTCAGGAAATCGCGTACTGCCGGCACAGTCGGTGCATCAGGTGTGCCTAAATTTGCCAATATAATTGTAACTTTCGGTTTAGCTGTAGAAAACATGCAGTACACCCGTCGTGGTATCAACCCGCTTACTTTAACAGCTTTTTACTTATTCTCTATATGGATTAATACACTGACTTATATTGAAAAGTACGATCTTTATCCAGCAAGTTACTATCCAGCAGTTTTTGTGCCTTAGGCGTAATCTGCCAAAGCAGACGCTGACGGTCATCACGGCCTGACGGCACAATCCAGTCATTCTGGCGCATCTGCAATTTCAGGCTATGCAGGGCACGAATATTAATCTGGGCACGGGCTACAGCATGTGCACGCGGCATTTCCGCTCGTGCATCTTCCAGACCGGTTTCATTCAAATACTCATTCATACGCTTGGAGAAAAATTCCTCTGGCGTTGGATTAATGAAGGTAGAGCCGAGAATAGCCAGCAATTGTGCCCAGGTCAGTCTTTTCTGAACTTTTAATTCTTTAAAGTTACCATCCTGATAAGCATGCATACGGTATTCGAAGGAGAAAACTTCATGCATAGACACTTTCGGCAGGCTCAGGAAAGGATCCACTTCACGTGTCCCCCCATCGCGTTCCAGTTGGGCCACTTTAGCTTTGAGCTGGTCAATCTCGTCATGCAAGGCTTGAGTATTCTGAGGACGTACCCAGCCACTTACCGGATAACGTTCCAGCATTTGCGGCATGTTCAAACGTACCGCCATTTCCAGATCGCGCAAGGTACGATAGCAAAAGACCTGATCAGCTTCCTGCTGCAATAACTGACGAAATTCTTTAAATTTTTCTTGTAATTCAGGTTTGGTATCGTGCAATGAAGGATCACGTGAAGCCGGATCTTCATGCATAAACACAATAATCGGTTTCTGCTTGGTCACAGCGTAAATGTATTCCAGATGCATATAACCTACACCGGAAACCGACTGCTCGCCATACTGGCTACCCAGCAGAATCACCACATAATCACAATCATCAATCTGGCGACGTGCAAATGCAGTATTTAAAGGAGTGCGTTGTTCCAGCCCCCAGGAAAAGAAACCCATGCCGACCAAAGTTTGTGACAAGATGATCCGCTCTGGCTGCATTTCTGCACCAGAGGTGGAGATAAACACCTGATAACGTTTATCGAGCATTGGTTATCCTCTTTTACTGCACATTGATCTGGCCGGCTAAACCCTGCCCTGACACAATATGACGACCCCAGTATAAAAATATATCTTTCAAAATTATAAGATGAGTGACGGTCGCCTAGCTGACTTCTGTCTCCATATTGCTGACCTGCCATTTAATATCGGCTGGAATCAGATGCCCTAAAATCGGCTGGAGCTGTTCAGCATTTTGACCACTAACCACAAGTCGGATTTTTAGACTGTCCTTGCACTCATGTTCAAATAATAACCCATTTTTGATCAAAATTCGGGCCGTTTGTCTCGCAACCGCGAATCCTGAGTCAATTAATGTCAGCTTTTGACCAAAAATATACTGAATTGACGATTTTAGGAAGGGGTAATGTGTACATCCTAGCACTAAATAATCAGCACCCTGATCAACAACCGGTTGTAAAATCTGAGTTAATGTCGCCAGACACTCAGGACTCATCTGCTGACCGGCTTCTACAAAAGGCACCAGATCCAGACAGGTCACCGGAATTACTTTGACCTGTGCCGGCTCGGCAAAACGGGTCATGACATCCTTAATCAGCTGGCCACGAAAGGTTGCAGGTGTGGCCAGAACGGCCACCGTTTTGGATTGGGTATTGAGGACTGCAGGTTTGAGCGCTGGCACCAGTCCAATGATAGGAAAGTTTTCACCATAATGCTCACGTAAATAATCCAGGCTAAATGCAGAAGCGGTATTACAGGCAACGACTGCAACTTTACAGCCTTCACGATACAGCCATTCAATCGCTCGCGCAGTTAGGTCACGGATTTCCTGATCTTTACGGGGCCCATAAGGTACGTAAGCCGTGTCGGCATAATAAACAAAGCGTTCATTGGGCAAATACCGGGCAATTTCCAAAGCAACCGACAACCCTCCCACACCAGAATCAAAAATCCCGATAGGTGCATCAGCACTGGCTTTAGGCATGGGATCTACTAAGGGATAAATCGGTTGGATAGCGCTCATAACGTTGCTAGTTGCTTGTTTCAAATGACCTTGCGACAAAGCTTAAACCTCAGGTGCTTAAATGCAAGTCTAAATCACCACTTTTCAAGCTTAAAACCGTCTCTCCAGCAGCATTTTCACCAAGCTCGCCCATCTCCACCAGATGTAAAAAAGCAGCCCGCTGAATAAGCGCATTGATTCCAAAACGCACATGCACATAAGGGCGCAATTCATCCTGATACTGACGCATAAAGATAGGATGTTCGCTATCGACAATAATGATGTCCTGAGTCGTGGTGGTCAGTTGCAGGTAAGTCCTGCCTTCAATCTTGACCTGATCGACCTGATTTACAAACAGAGGTTCATCTTCGACCTCGATTTCAATCATTTCAACCGGCGTCTTTAGATAGAATTTTCCTTCTTCTTTCCAGAGTACCGTGGAAAACAGGTCTATCATCGGCTGACGCTTGATCAATTGACCTTCGTGCCACCATTCTCCATTGGCCAAAACCTTGAGATCCATTGCGCCACAATGCTTTGGCTGCCATTGATCCAAAGGCGGGATTGACCTTTTGTGACTGCCCTGTGCATCTTTTAAGTATTGTGCGATATCCATTAAATTTTTATCATCGCTAGAAGCTACTTTTTTCGTCGGATTTTTATCGGGTGCTGACTTATTCATATAAAGAAGACCTTAATGACGGAAAAATAATATGTTTCAGCCAATTGGCTTAACCTGGGTTTAAAACTATACTAGCCCAGATGCTTAAAGACACTACTATTTTTGTGTCTAGGAATTCAGAACACTCATGGCAGCACCCAATCATCCGATTATGGTTGCCACCGAATAGAAATATGAGGAGTCCTACATGGAACACATCGAACGTGAATCGATGGAGTTTGACGTTGTGATCGTAGGTGCGGGTCCTGCCGGCCTGTCTGCTGCAATCAAGATCCGTCAACTTGCAATTGAAAACAATTTAAATGATCTGTCCGTTTGTGTCGTAGAAAAAGGCTCCGAAGTCGGTGCTCATATTCTTTCAGGTGCTGTGCTTGAACCACGTGCGATGAACGAGCTGTTCCCGAACTGGAAAGAAGAAGGTGCGCCTTTAAATGTGCCAGTCACAGAAGACAAAACGTTCTTCCTTCTTTCAGATGAAAAATCACAAGAAGCACCGCACTGGATGGTGCCGAAAACCATGCACAATGATGGCAACTATGTCATCTCACTCGGTAATGTAGTGCGCTGGTTAGGCCAGAAAGCCGAAGAACTGGAAGTATCGATCTTCCCGGGCTTTGCTGCTTCTGAAATTCTGTATCATGAAGATGGTACGGTGAAAGGTATCCAAACCGGTGACATGGGTATTGGTAAAGATGGCGAACCGACGCATAACTTTGCGCCGGGTTATGAGCTGCATGCCAAATACACCATCTTTGCTGAAGGCTGCCGCGGTCATTTAGGTAAACGCCTGATCCAAAAATTCAATCTGGATAAAGATGCTGATCCGCAGCACTACGGGATCGGCATTAAAGAACTGTGGGAAATTGATCCTGCGAAACACAAACCAGGTCTGGTAATGCACGGTGCTGGCTGGCCTTTATCTGAAACCGGTTCTTCAGGTGGCTGGTGGCTCTACCACGCTGAAAACAATCAGGTAACCCTAGGCATGATCGTGGATCTGTCTTATGAAAATCCACACATGTATCCATTTATGGAAATGCAGCGCTGGAAAACCCATCCACTGATCAAACAGTATCTGGAAGGCGGTAAACGTATTTCTTATGGTGCGCGTGCCGTAACCAAAGGTGGTTTTAACTCCCTGCCGAAATTCACCTTCCCGGGTGGATCTTTAATTGGTGATGATGCCGGCTTCCTGAACTTTGCCAAGATCAAAGGCTCACACACTGCCATGAAGTCCGGCATGCTCTGCGGTGAAGCGGTATTTGAAGCGATTGCTGCCGGTGTAGAAAAAGGCGGTGATCTGGCGATTGCGCGTGTGACCGAAGGTGAAGACTTCTTTGTAAAAGAACTCACATCTTATACAGACAAGTTCAACAATAGCTGGTTGAAAGAAGAGCTGTATAGCGCGCGTAATTTTGGCCCTGCGATGCACAAGTTCGGTCAATGGATGGGTGGTGCATTCAACTTCATCGACCAGAACGTGTTTAAAGTGCCGTTCACGCTCCATGATTTAGTGCCAGACTTTAAAACTCTGAAAACAGTCGATGCAGTGAACTTCAAGCCGAACTATCCAAAACCGGATGGCAAGCTAACCTTTGACCGTCTGTCTTCTGTGTTTGTATCGAATACAGTCCATGAAGAAAACCAGCCAGCGCATTTAAAACTGACCGATGCTTCGATTCCGGTAGATGTCAACTTGCCGAAATGGGATGAGCCTGCTCAGCGTTACTGCCCGGCAGGTGTGTATGAAATCATGGAAAATGATGACGGTTCGAAACGCTTCCAGATCAACGCAGCGAACTGTGTACACTGCAAGACCTGTGACATCAAAGATCCATCTCAGAATATCACCTGGGTAACACCGGAAGGTGGCGGTGGTCCGAACTACCCTAATATGTAATGCTTAATTAGCTTGCATAAGCCTCTAAAATAATTAATTATTTTAGAGGCTTTTTTATATTTATAAGATTATGAAATACGCATCATTTAATTTTTTTGTACAAGAAAAAATTAGTATTTAATAGATTTAAATATTTTATCTGCATCATGGCGCTGCCAAATATGGAATAGGCTGTTATGGGTACAATTCATAGCTTTTAATATTTCTTCTTGGGTTTGAATTGAGTTGTAACCATCTAATTTTTTATTAAGAACCTCAAAAAATAATTTATCAGTATTATTTAATTCATTCGGTATATCAATAATGTCTTTTATTGTTTGCACAGTCCAGATTGGTTGAGGGAGTAAATCTTCCCCATAAACCATAATAGATATCCTTACTATGTCTATATAAGGTATTTTTATTATTACATCATCTATATTTACGCCCACAATCTGATCATGCTCTAAGCTAAAATTTTTAATTTTAGTTTTATAATTACTCGTATCTAAATTTTTATTAGCTTCTTTTCTTACTAACCTTTTTAAAAACTTAAACATACAGGCTACCTACTGGAATTAAAATAAAGTCCATTCTGTAAAAGCTTCCAACTCTTCATCATAAGCTTCAACTAATTTATATGCTCCATACCCTCCCGCTAGACCGCCAATTATTACACCTACTGTTGAACATATGGGAGACCCGGGGCCACAAATTCCTCCTGCAATAGCACCACCCACAGCGCCAGCTGCCACTCCTGAGCCTATGGTTGCGGCTTCTTTATAAAATTCCTTTTCTTTATTCTCAGCTGAAAAAATCTCATACCAAGCATAGGAAATTGAAATAACGACAATTACTCTGCCTAGTGGTTTCATATACTTTGCTGCTTTATCAAAAGTTCCATGGGATGCCCCTGATCCTTTAACTACACTATAAAAAACTTTATTTTTATCTGCTGTTGAAAGCGCCTGAAAATATGAATTTCTTGTACCTGTTGATGCTTTTACATAATGATCTAAGGTTTGTCTTGACTGATCTTTCAGTCTTTTCCATTTATCAGGATCTTTTAATTTCAATGCATAATATTCTAAGAATTGATCTAAGCTTTTAGCCGCTATTTTTTCTTTTTGTGATACTGCTAACGCGATTGGAGAATTCTTTTTCCTGGTCTGTTCTAAGATATCATTTCTTAATGTATGAGCCTCTTTCGAAGCATCTTTTACAGTCATTCTTCCATTTTCAACATCCTTTAAGTAATCATGACTCATTTTTTTAATTGCTTTCATATAAGCAATTCTTAAGGAGCTATCATGATCTAAAAAGTTATTACTAAAGTAAAGTGCTGTACCATGTAAGGCTTCAAGTGCTATTTCTAATTCATTTTTAACTTTAACAGGTACTTTATTTGATTCTGCTTGTTTTGTTGTACCTGTAGTTGATTTTAATTTATATATCGATTTATTAAATTCGCCATTTTCTAGTGCGGGAACACGCACTCTGGCAATTTTTGAATTATTTAAAATTAACTCTACAAAGATTAAATCTAATTTATTGCAACTATAGATTTTGGTACAACCATTCGGATCAATTTTTCCTCCATAACTTTTTTGAGTTGTCGTATTTAGTAAGGTATAGCTTAATTTTGATAAAAGGTCTTTATTATCACAGGATACTTTTAAACGAGCCGTATAAGTCATTCTTCTAACTCCGATATCTCTGCATCATATTTATGCACCATAACCGTATATTTTTCTTCCTTATTTTTTGAGGTAATTCTAATAATTCCATCTTTGGGAACCTCTCCTGTTCGTACATTCCCCTTAGAATCAATAAGACTAAAAATTGGAGAGCTTTCTAATAATTTATTGTTTATTTTATGTCGCACATCGAACTCTAAAATATAGGAACTATTATGTGAGGCAGGAAGATAGGGAATATCATGCATTACCTTTTCTCCTGATAAAAATTGATGCTGCCCTGCCTTCATCTCAAACTGACCACCCGTCATCGGCAAAATTCCGGCACTACTGATCTCAACTTGAGAACCGCCCGCAGTTAAAACAATTTTCTTTGCTGCTGTAATTTCGATCTGATCTTCAGTGGAGACAATTTTGATACCTTTGCGTGCAATAACATCCATCCCATCATTTTGCCCCTGTAGTTCAACTTTCCCTTTTGCGGCATAAGCACTTAGGCCTTGTTGAGCTGCAAACAGACTCACTTTAGAAGAGGCATGCCCAATAATATTTTTTTGTGAACTTAAGTTAATACTGTCCGCTGCCTGGTGGCTAATTTGACCCTCCGCAGACAAATAAATATCCTGCTGAGTACTCAGTGCAATGGATTTTGGTGCTGTCAGAATCATAATTGCCTGTTTAAAGGCAGCTGCTTTGTCTTGATCTTGCTGTTTAATTTGCTCAATAAAGCTTTTTAAATTTTCAAAGATTTCAAGCGGATCAGTTTGCTGGTTTTTAGCAACATCACTTAGCGCCTGGCTCATCTGCAAGCCTGATTCAAGCTGGCTTTTCGCTGGTTCAGCATCCATATGTGAACCGTCTGCGGCTTGCTGTTTATGAGCCGAAATCAATAACCCTTTACCTGCACGGACTGCACCCCATTGGTCAGTTCTAAGTTCAAAGCCTTCACCCCGTCCTTCATTTTCAGCCTGTTCTTTTGAATAACTTAAGTTACCCAGATTGAGCTGACTGGCAGCTTGACTACTATGTAACTGTATACTGATCTGGCCAGTCGTATCATCAAAACGTAACTGGTTAAAGCCTTGCCCCTGTACTTCTTGCGAGCGAATACCACTGAGTTTTTTGGTATCTGGTAGTTGTCCTTTTTGATCAAACTTCGTCGGAGAACGTTGGCCTTCATGAATCCGACCTACCACAAAAGGCCGATCAATATTGCCATCAAAAAAGTCGACGACCACAATTTCACCAATGCGTGGCAAGAAACGGACCCCATAACCTATACCTGCCCACGGGGTCAGAACATCTACCCAGGCTGAATCTGTATCACTGTCATTGCTGCCTGCGCCACCATCGTGAGCATGGTCATCCGGACGAGTGAACAGAAAACGGATTTTGATCCGCCCCCATTCATCCACATAAATTTCTTCATCTTCTGGCCCGACTACCTTGGCGCATTGCGGATAGGCCTGTGGCCGCTGCAATAAAGGTTGATACTCAGGAACCAAGTGAATATGGCGACGTTGCAAGACTAGCTGGTTGGCCTGACGCTCACCTGCGTCCTTGGATTCTGTCATCTGCCAACAGCTTTGCTGAATTAAAGCATGAACCTGCTCATTTAAGTCTTTAGGCAAATTATTTTGGTTATAAAATTTCCTAGAGATGATTAAAAATTCTTTATCTACTGCTGGATGCTGGTCAATTTCAGGATGCTGATCCAGCCGAAACCAGTAACCCACTTGGGCATCACGTACCGTGGATGTTGCTAAAAATTGTTTGGCCTGTGCATCATAGAAATGCTGCAAATTTTGGTTTATTTTCTCGATTTGTGCATCCGAGGCTAGAGTTGCCTGATCTGCATGCCTGAGATCAGTGATCCATGCCGGACTGATGTTCCAGCCTTGTTCCAATGCCAGGCTGGCATTATCCTGAACCTGACTCTGCTGGTGCTTGCTTTGTACTGAACCTATGCCTTCTTCCTGATTCAAGCGACCGGCATGCCAGCGCTGGATATGTACAGCGGTCGACTGCAACTGTCGTTCTGCAATAAAACTGGTCATGCTATCTTCTTGTTCAGTAGCACTGGAACGATGGAAACGGATCGCTCTGCGGCTTAAAGCTTGGTAGTAGCTATTGTCATCAATTAATCTAAGCTTTTGCGCTGCAATCGCTGCAGATGAATGCACAACTATAAGCTCAGACTCATCAATCAGCCAGTTAATCCCTTCACTACGCCATAAACGGGTTAAAAAGTCATAGTCGCTTTCATTCAACTGCATAGTAAAAGGACGTACATCATAAGTTTGCTGCAAACCGGATAAATCCAGCTTAAGTGCAGCCGCAAATAATGGACTCTTACCCTGCCATTCTTTGAATAAGATTTCAGTAATCTCTCGGACACTCTTGTCCATGAACACACGACTATTACGGCGTTTATGCCATAGCGACGTTGCATCTTCCAGGGTGAGTTTATAAAGCACTAATGCACCATCACTCTGTCCCTGAGTTGCTGCAGTAATAATTCCGGAACTGCGAAATAACTGTCCTTGATCCGTGACCTGATCTATCGCTACTTGAATTCCAATAAATTCTTTAAGGGGAATCAAGGCATTAGTCGACACACAAATCAGCTCAATCTTTAGTCCCTGATTCAGGACATGTTGGCCATCAATACGTTGCAGAAAAACTTCGGAATTAAGTTTTTGATGGGAAAACTGAACAAGCAAAGCACGCTTCTGTGCACTAAGACCCACTTGCTCTAATACTTGAGCGATATGATTTTTTATCATTTTTAATTGTTATAAATATTTTTGCGGCATTATAGTGAATTATTTATATCCAGCCTAGATTCATTGGTCTGGCCATGGTTCCGATTCATCACTGTAATTCTGGAAGAGGCTTTAATATCAAATTTTTATTTTCTGAAAGTCAGGAACTTCAAGCAGATCAAGTATTCAAAAAAAATAGCTTTCTTTTCATTTTAATCTTTCAACAATATGGGCAAATGAATCACTCATCTGCCCAAAAAATCTCTTAACCGCCTTTTTTCACCAGATAATGGAACTCTTTATGGCCATTTTCATCCAGACGCTCCTCTTGGAGTAGCAGTTCATGGCCGAGGTGCATGCAAAATTTTGGAATATCCCAAGAGGTCGAATTATCCGTAGCAAAAACTTCAACTACATCACCAGCTTTAGACTTACGGATGGCTTGATGCAACATCATGACTGGCTCAGGGCAGCGTAATCCACGGGTATTCAATTGCAGGCTTGGCGTAATTTCGGCTTCAGACATCGACAGACTCAGGAATTCAAGATCAGCCTTATTTTAGCATAAAGCGGCTATCGCATTGCAGCCCGCGCTTTGAACCAATACACAAAACCATACTGACCCGCGCGATCAAGTCTGCGCAGCATAATTACAATAGACAAGCGTATTTTCTGCGGTATGATAAAATCACGTTTTTTTAGATATTAAGAGTCTTTAGGAAAGATCATGCACGAGGAATCAGGCCCGTCGTGGGGTATGCGCGGCTTACGTAAATGGCTGGGAACTGCACCCGAAACTCGCGACGAACTGCTAAAATTAGTACAAGATTCACGTCGATTTTTAGAACCCGATACTGTTGCAATGCTGGAAGGCGTATTGGACCTGCCGGCCACCAAAATTCGTGAAGTCATGACGCCAAGAACGTCCATGATTAGCTTGCAGGAAGATGACCAACTTCTCGAAATTCTGCATGTTTTAGTTGAATCTGCGCATTCGCGATTCCCTGTGTTCTCATCGGATCAACCGGATAATGTAGTTGGTATTTTGCTGGCCAAAGATCTGCTTCCTTTCCTGACCGAGCCTTCTTCCAAAGTCGATATTCGTGCCTTGATGCGTCAGCCGCTGTTTGTGCCGGAAAGTGCGCGTTCGGATCAGGTTCTACGTATGCTGAAAAATACCCAGACTCATATTGCGGTAGTGATTGATGAGTACGGTACA
This sequence comes from Acinetobacter sp. YH12137, assembly GCF_013418535.1. Classification (NCBI taxonomy): domain Bacteria; kingdom Pseudomonadati; phylum Pseudomonadota; class Gammaproteobacteria; order Moraxellales; family Moraxellaceae; genus Acinetobacter; species Acinetobacter sp. YH12137. Next base: position 27,592 of record NZ_VPBW01000034.1, read on the forward strand.
ACTTCAGGCCTGGTGACATTAGAAGATATTCTCGAAGAAATTGTGGGTGAAATTGAAGACGAACATGATATTGCGGATGAAGAAGCACAATATATTGTTCCGGATCAAGACCCGAAGACAGCCAATACCTGGGTAGTACAAGCGCTGACGCCAATCGAGCATTTTAACAATATGCTAGATGCCAATTTCTCCGATGATGAAGTTGAAACCATGGGCGGTTTGTTATTACAAGAAATTGGTCTGGTAAATGATTTGGAAGGTCAGACGATTGAACTGGAAAACTGGCAATTTACCATTCTTGAGGCAGATTCACGTTCTATTCGTTTAATTCGAGCTGTGCGCCAATGAGAGCATATTTCGATAAGCTATTAAATCCAGCCCAGCAGCAAAAGCAGCTAGCCTTAATTTATCCTGTATTGATTGCCTTATTTGCAGGAGCCATTTTTAGCTTGGCACTGGCACCTTATCATTACTGGTGGCTGGCAATTCTGTCTCCTGCTTTATTGTATGCTTGCGTCCGTGGTCGTAGTGCGAAACAGGCCTTTGGCATTGGCTGGGCTTATGGGATTGGATTGTGGTTTGTGGGTGCATTCTGGCTCTATACCTCTATTCATGTGTATGGCGATACCAGTGCTTTCCTGAGCGTAATCATGATCCTGATCATGGCGATTGTCATGGGACTGTTTACTGCGCTTCAGACTTTCATTTATCGTCGATTTTTCCCAGAAACACCTCTTACCTTCGCACCACTTTGGGTGATCTTTGAATGGGCCAAAACCTGGGTATTTACCGGTTTCCCATGGTTATTTGCAGGTTACGCTTTTACTGAGCTTTATCTGGATGCCTATGCGCCTTTATTTGGTGTATTTGGGGTGTCCTTTGTAGTGATTGTTCTGGCCTGTGCGCTGGTTGAAATCTTAAGTAAACGGGTCTTCTGGATCGTGCCTTCTGCACTCTTGTTATTGGGTGCCTGGGGTGCTGCACAACTGACTTTCGTGCAAGAAAAAAATGAAAAGCCGCTCACCGTTTCTCTGATCCAGGGCAATATTCCTCAGGACCTGAAATGGTTAACTGAATATCAGGTAAAAACTCTGCTGATCTATGCCAATCTGAGCAAGACTGAATGGGGACGTGACCTAATTGTCTGGCCAGAATCTTCGATTCCGATGTTCCAGACCGACATCGAACCTTTCTTGGATGCCATGAAAGTTCAGGCAGAAAAATCTGGAACAGCTTGGGTCACAGGTATTCCGTTCTGGGATCTGGCTGAGTCACAGGAAGCAGGCACGCCAAAATATTACAATAGCATCATGGCGACCGGTAATGAGTCGAGTGGTTTGTATAAGAAGCAGCGTCTGGTGCCTTTTGGGGAATATATTCCACTTTCTGGCGCACTCAGCTGGGTACTGCCAGCTCTGCAAAACGACCCTTCGGTGAGTGGTTTCTCGCGTGGTGCGGATATCCAGAAACCATTAAATGTGAAAAACCATCCTTTAGGTGCAGCGATTTGCTATGAAGTGGCTTATCCAAACCTGACTCGTCGTAATGCCAGCCAAAGCGATTTTCTGGTGACCGTATCTAATGATGCTTGGTTTACTGGCACTGCCGGTCCACAGCAACATTTACAGATGGTACAAATGCGGGCCAAGGAAAATGGTCGCTGGTTTATTCGTGCTACCAATACTGGGGTAACTGCGTTCATCGACCACAATGGCCATATTGTGAAACGTGCACCTATGGATAAAGAAGCTATACTCCGCGGTGAGCTACCCGCCATGCAGGGTGAAACGCTCTACATGAAACTCAGCGACTGGCCAGTGCTGATTTTCTCCGTATTGCTCTTATTACTAGGTTGGCGCTTCCGCCCACGTAAAGTGGATATCAGCTTTAAGTCTAGAAGATAGTTCTCTCAAAAGCCCCTCTTTTAAAAAGAGAGGGGCGATAAAAAACCGAGGTTCATGCCCACTGCTGTCCCACAATTTTTCACAAGAGGAAGCTCAAATGAGCTTCCTCTTGTTTTATGGGTATTTTATCGGGTGAAAATAAAGCTTTTAAAGTTCTTCTTTCAAACAAATTCACTTGAATTATTCTGA
>NZ_VPBW01000035.1:0-29488 GCF_013418535.1 Acinetobacter sp. YH12137
GCCGAGTCGTAAAGCTCAGAAAGCTGTTATTGAACAAAGAAAGTTAAATCCTGTGCTTGACTCTTGTGGTTAAAAACAGGACATTTTAAATGGTTTATCACATAGACATTTTAATTGGTGAATAACACCGAAATACATAATTCGGCATTGGGGTTTTGAATACCGCATCTGGCATAAATACAATCACAGAATGCAGCTGGGCTGGCTCAATAATATCAACCAGCAACTGCTCCAGAACTTTGATGTGCTTATAATTCTGATGAATCGGATTTTGAAATTTATAGCTATTTTTATAAAGTTTTTGCGTCCAGGTTTTTTGTCGCTTGCTACCAAAGATCCAGCCTTTATAGTTTTTGGTTTCAATCACAAACAGGCCATAAGGACTTAATAAGAAATGATCAATTTGTGTTGTGCTCCCTTCTCCATCTGGAAGAGTCAAATCGTTTAATAACCGATACTCAGGGTCTTTCAGATAAAGTTTGACATGCGTGGCAACAGCAAACTCTCCCAGCTTCCCTTTTAAAAATGGTTTAAATAACTTAAAAATGATTAAACCAATAAAAAGTAGAAGAACCCATCATAAACTGGACCAGAGTTGGCCTAAGATTTATGTTGCGAACTGATCCATATTTTAATTTTCATTAATTTTATGATTTTGATCTTAATGGGTTCGCTCAATATTTAACAGAATTTCTTTTTTATCCAGACCACCCGCAAAGCCTACCAGCTTACCGCTACTGCCAATCACCCGATGACAAGGTGCAATAATCGAAATCGGGTTTTTACCATTGGCAGCACCCACGGCGCGTACTGCTTTAACATTACCGACCTGTTCAGCGATTTCCCGATAGCTTCGGGTCTGTCCATAAGGAATATTCAGCAAAGCCTGCCAGACTTTTTTTTGAAAATCAGTACCGGCAAAATCTAAAGGCAGCTCAAAAGTACTGCGTTGACCGGCAAAATATTCCTGAAGCTGACGCTGAGCTTCTATCAACACGGGATGCTGTGGATCTTCAACCAGAGTTGCCAACCTGACCCGATTCGGTTTTTCACAATCCCAGAGTACAGCCACCAATGCCGTTTCATTGGCGACCAGCTGCAACTGTCCTACAGGCGAATCCATATAAATATAACTGAGCTGCATGGCCCTACTCCTACAGAATCAAGCTTGCCAGTTTTTATTTTACTCGAAATCAGAACTGCTCAACAGCTCTTAGGAGGAGGATAATTTCATCAAAACAAGTCCGGAAATAATCAGCACCGCAGCCAGCATACGCATAGCAGAAGCAGGTTCACCTAAAACTATAACACCGACCAGAAATGAGCCGACTGCGCCAATGCCCGTCCAGATGGTATAGGCAGTTCCTAGAGGCAAAGTACGCATGGCATAGGCCAGTAATACAAAACTGAGCACCATAAAAACAATCGTAAAAATACTCGGTGTGAGTTTAGTAAAACCCGCTGAGAGCTTCATGGAATAGGCCCAGACAATCTCAAATAGTCCAGCGAATACAAGTATAATCCAGGCCATATTGCCCTCCTCCTAATTAACAGAGTCAGGCCGTCCTGACGATTTTTCTTGTTGAATTTTATAAATTTAATCAACAAGGGAGGTCGTTCCCCCTAAAAAAATAAACATCTTATAAAACAGATGAAAAAACCAAACTGCCGTTTACAAAATTTGACTGAATGAGAATTAACTTAACCATGTCTTACTCAAATGCTCAGGACAACTTGAAGATTTCAGCTTATCTTAAAGAACGCCAACACGGGACATCGTGTTATGGCATTACAGAGACTTGAGTAAGAAAAACAAACAAGGAATAAGTCCGTATTATTAAGTTATGCACATGAATTAAATTTAAAAATAGCGTGGAGATATTACACAATGAAACACAGAACTAAGACCTATTGATCACTTTTTGTTTGGCTTGATTATTAACCACTGATGAATAAACGACCACTAAAATCAAGGGCTGTCATACGTAAAAAGAACCCAAATTGAGTTCTTTTTATACAAATTTTGTCTAAGATGCAACCAATCAAGCTACAAACGATTACAAAATATGCAACATATCCATATGGTTATCAACATAGATATCTACACACTTATCCATAAAGTTATCCACAGATTTATGCACCTTAAACATTTTAGAGATTAAAACTGGATTTGACCGACTTTAGCCAGCTCACTACGCATTTCATCAATCACAGCTTTATAATCCGGCTTGCCAAAAATCGCTGAACCAGCCACAAACATATCTGCACCAGCTTCTGCAATTTCACGAATATTTGCTGGTCCCACACCGCCATCTACTTCTAAGCGGATATCACGACCTGAAGCATCAATGATCTTGCGCGCCTGACGTAATTTATCCAAAGTCATTGGAATGAATTTCTGTCCGCCAAAGCCAGGGTTCACACTCATTAGCAGTACCTGATCAACCTTATCCAGTACATAATCCAGATAATGCAATGGTGTCGCTGGATTAAATACCAGACCGGCTTTAGCACCACCCGATTTGATCAACTGTAAAGAACGGTCAATATGATCAGAGGCTTCCGGATGAAACGTAATAATGTCAGCCCCTGCTTCCAGGAAGTCACCAATCATACGATCTACAGGTTTCACCATGAGATGCACATCAATAGGTGCCTGAATACCATATTTTTTCAATGCCTTACATACACCTGCGCCAAAGGTTAAATTGGGTACATAGTGATTATCCATGACATCGAAATGCACAATGTCTGCACCGGCCTGAAGTACATTTTCAACTTCTTCACCTAAACGGGCAAAGTCGGCAGACAAAATAGAAGGTGCAATTAAATAAGGCTTGGACATGAAAGGACCTGGCTAACTGAAATTGGATTTTTCTCATTATACCAAATCCAGTCCTGCTACTGTGACTTGGATGTTGTGTGAATACAATGCTATGTAACGCTGGACAGCTTTTGTGCCTAATATCACTTGACCTGAATGAAAATGAAGATAATGGATTGAGACAGGAAAACTCGGATATCCATCAACAAAAAATCGAGGCTAAGCACGCCTCGATCATCAGGATATAAAAATATGGGTTTTTATACTCAATATTAGGGCTAAACAGGTTGATTCATTTTTTCTTCAAATGCATGAATCCGTTTAATTCTTTCGTCAAGTTCGGGATGCGATTCCAGATATTTTTTGAGTTTTCCAATTAAACGCAACCATTTGAGCTCAGACTCTGTAATTTGCCGTTCTTTTCCATCAATATTCAGGGTAAAGTTTTTCATTTTTATCGTTTTATTCTGCTCTGCCAGGATTCTAGCGTTTTCAACCCGCTGCAAAAAGTTCGACAAATGAATAATGGAGATCTGCTGTTGATGCAAATGTTGCATGGCATAATCATCCGCAGCAAGTTCAAGCGCTTGTGAATATCCCGCATCGGCGAGTACCGCTATAGATGCCGCCACGACATCACTTAAATCTCCTGTTACCAAGGCAAATAGTCCTGCTGCGCCCAGGTTGGAAATCACTTTTTGCATGCTATGTTTCTATAACAGATGACCTTGTTCATGCGCCAGTACTGCAAGGACTTCTTCATCTGCACCGCTGAGCTTGACCAGTTCATCGGTGACAATAATGGTATTGTTCGGAATCGCAGCTGCATTAAGTCCCATGGTTTCACCGCCTTGACGGAAAATAATCTTAGCGGGTTTCCCTACTGCAATTTTTTGTTCATACAATTTTTTTAGACGTGCTTGATGCTCTGCGGAGAGCTTGGATGACTCAGTTTGCTCAATTAATTTCTGCTCAGTTTGATTTCCTACCTCGATCAAGGTCTGTTCGGGAAGTAATTGAGCGAGCTGCTGGGCCGTATATGGAATTCCCCATTTAAGAATAAAAATTACCGCACATATCACGATAATCATCGAGAAGAAAATCAGGAGTGGAGAACGTTCAAATTTCCATATGGCATGATAGATTTCTTTGGATTTAATCTTCAGCCAATGCGGTGCTTTGGTCAAAAATTCAATCCGACGATCTTCAGGTAATTCGATAATCGGTTTACGTCCCCCGACCCCGCCAATATACGCCATATCGGGATAAGTAAAATAAAAGTCAGCCTCGCTCACTTGCTTGGGTGTTTCTTCACTAAGCTTTAGGGCAATCCCGCGTTGCTGATCAGGGACAATCCATGCACGCTGGGCTTCGGCCAAAACCCCATCATAAAATCTGACTTCAACAGGTCGCTTCATCCTACTTGCCTCTATAACGATGCATCGAAATCAAAGATATCCAGTACTTCATTGGCTATAGCATTTGGATCACGCTGCAAGATATTTTTTAGATTAGTTTCGTCCTCTGCTAGATAGAGTTCTAGGTTAGCCAGTTGATATTCATATAAACGGATGCTCGCCCAAGGGGTCATGAGTCCCAAACTGAGTGCACGCACAATCCAGTTACTCAGTACAATCCAGCTATAACGCCATGTCGTTACCCGGGTTTTAAAGTAGCTTTGACCAAGCTCTACATGATTCCAGGTATACATATATAAGCGTGCAGATATCATCGGCCAGACCAAGGCCAGACAAAACAGATAGCTCAATACAACACCCAAGGTAAACAGGTTTGTACCGATCAAATCGACCCAGTAAACGATTGCTGCGCTCCATGCGATACCAATTAGCAGACACAGACATAAGGGGATATAAACTGCCGACATAAATTTAGACCACTGAATCCCCAGCCTAAACTGAAGTTGTCCGATCGATAAATGATTAAAGCAGTAACGTTTGTATAGCCAGATCACCACTGGGCTGAAAAGAAACAGGGTGAAAATATTGACCAATATCGCGAGCCATAAAACCCTATAGGCTTCCCGATTGCTTCCACTAAAATGAAACCGGACATTGCCATATTTACTATTCCGGGCCTTAAATTTCAGGGTCATCCGAATTAACCAAGGTAGAGAGATCGCAGCAATCAGAAATAATGAACTGGTGATAAGAATGGAGTAATTGGTCAAGATCACTGTCACCACATACAACTCCAATGCCAGTAGACGACCTAGTAGAATTCGGCTTGGCATGGCGATGAAGTCAAAGCGATGTTTTAACAATTGGGTATTACCGTAGAAATAGCGGATACGGCGTGCCTTTGCCCACGGGCTATACAAAGTAAACGTAATAATGGTTAACATCAGATTCACCATCCAGATTCCAAAATATTCCGTGGCACTGCCATGAAATCGGAAGTTATGTTTTTCTAGTGAAGGTGATGGCTGGTCAATCTCTGGTTCAGGCTTATTGTGCATCGTGTTCTTAACTGCAACTGGTTCTACCTGATTTTTGAATAGCAACTTATATGCCATTTTTATTATATTTATTTGATATTCATATAAAAAACTCCAAAAACATGACCTATTTTTGGAGCTTTATTGTACTTTTAAGTTTGCTTGGCTTTTGTTGCTAGGCTTATGGATTTAATTGCACAGCATGGAATTGTAGATGGTCATCTACAAAGCTTTGAATAAAATAGTAACCATGATCATAACCCTGATGTTCACGTAAGGTTAATTTCTGGTTCACGGCATCACAAGCTTGCTGAAATAACGCCGGATTCAGCTGGCTATAGAACTGGTCAGAAAAGCCCTGATCAATCAGGATATCGCTAAACAGTGCACCTTTTTCCTGAACCAGCGCAGTTGCATCATGCTTCAACCATTCTTTGCGGTTTTCGCCCAGATAATTTAAGAATGCTTTTTCACCCCATGGACATTGGCTTGGTGCACAAATCGGTGCAAATGCCGAAACTGAACAGAATTTTTCCGGATATTTAAAAGCCAAAGTTAAAGCGCCATGTCCACCCATGGAATGACCGAAAATCCCGATCTTATCTGCCTGAACTACGAACTCTTCACACACCAGTTCATACAACTCATCGACGATAAAGCTTTCCATCTGATAATGTTCAGCCCACGGTGCTTGAGTGGCATTGATATAAAAGCCAGCGCCTTGCCCAATATCCCAGTGATCCCCTTTGGCAACATCGTCTCCACGCGGTGAAGTGTCTGGTGTAATCAGAATCAGGCCAAGCTGGGCAGCCAGACGCTGGGCATGTGCCTTGATTGCAAAAGTTTCTTCCGTACAGGTCAGGCCAGCTAAATAGAACAAAGCTGGACAACTTTGGCCTTCCAGAGCTTGTGGCGGCAGGAAGATTCCAAATCTGGTTGGTTTTTTTAATATTTTAGACTCAAAGCTATAAATCCGCTGTTCACCCTCAAAGCTTCGATTATTCTGTACCAGTTCCATCATCATTCCTTTTTCTATTTTCTAAAGTTGTAGATTGGTTTATGGAGTCAAAGCGACAGACGGAGATGCTGAAGTGGTCGTCGCTGGAGGGAAAAGACGCTGTTCCAGTTGTGGCAACATCAATTCCATGTTTTTGCCAATCACCCATTGTGGTTCTGACGGTTCAAATCCTTGAGCTGCTTCCCATTTAGCCACTGTAGTCTTGGCCTGCTCAAAAGAGGCTTTCAGGCTGTTATTTTCACGCATGGCCTCATCAAAGAAAGCACGGCCGAAATAGGTATAATCAGCTTCGTTTGAACAACCGAAAGACTGACGGTCAGCAGCAGAGGCTGTGATAATTAAAGTATTATCATTCTGCAGAGCCGAAGCGAAACTACCTGAGAAACAGGCAGAAATAACAATCACTCGCCAACGCACACCTGAGGCATCCAGAGTATCACGCAACCATTTTGGATCGACTGATGCCAGATCTAGCGGTGCATTTTCCATTTCAAATTCATTTGGCAAGCCATGTGAGGTCATATACAGGAACAGTACATCACTTTCCCGGTTCATCTGCTGGCCAATACGGCGCAAGGCCAATTCCATGCTGGTTTTGGAAGCAAGTGGAATCTCAGTCCGTGTTGCCGGATGATTCACCAGCATAATCGAACGGCCAAAAGTCCCAAACCGGGTATCAAACTGCTTTTTAATCCGCTCTATTTCTGAATAGAACACATCCTGATAACTCGCGCCAGCCACACCCATAAAGTACCAATGCGACTGTGCAAATTCACCATATTCAATTGCATCCAGCGCCTTATTCAGCAAGATCGGCTGAGCATAGAAAGCATCTTCAGCAAAACTTGGTGGAATTTCTTCAACTTTCCAGATGGGCTGATCTTTCACCGAAATCTGCCACACCACTAAAGTAAATAGCGTAGCCAGCATAATCAGTGCCCGTTCCCACCACGGCCATTTTAATTCACGTGAAATCACCCAGACCACAGCCAGACTTTGCCAGACAAACAGCATGACAAACAGGGTCGGAATATAGGCATAGAAAATATAGGGTAGATAATCCAGATCCCCCAGATACTGGATCAGGCTCTGGAACAGCATGATATGTGTATCCAGCACTAGCCAGAGTAATGCAGGTACCAGCATCAGACGAGGATTATTCACCCGTTGGGACAAGAAAATCCCGACAATCAAGGCAATAAAGGGCCAAAGTGCATAACTGATCAAACCTTGAGAGTTAAAATCTCCCATGCGGCCGGAACTGAGCCAGCTAAACAGGCTATTAGCACAGCCGCCCAAAATGCCCCAGAACACTAATTGCAGAATGGATGGACGCACCAATTGCAGCGAACGCCGAGATCCCAGAAATAACCACATCCCGGCAATTTGGTTGCTTTTAAAATCGTGCCAAAAATTGATGGAGGGTTTAAAGTCGATCATATGATTTCAGGGAGATGAGTGGCTCGCTAATGTGCCCAATAAGTTTATGCTTGATATAAGTTTTATCAATGCCAATTTTTAAATATATAACAAATCCTTGATCTATTTTGAAGCAATTCTCATATTAAGTAACCAGTTCATGCTGAAAATAGGCATCAAAACGGCAAGCATCACCAGACCATTGATGATTTGGCTCTTTTCCAGCTAAAAATACGGCCAAACGAGGACGTTTCACCACCACCCGCTTGCCAATTTTTTGTGCCAGTTCCAGCAGATTATCTCCAAGATCCATTTCACCATCTTCCGGTAAAAGCAAATGTAATAACTGCATTTGTTTTTTCACCTGTGCCTGCTTTTTCGGTGCCTGCTGGTTCTGGTCACGTTGTGGAAACATCGGGTCCAGATAAACCACATCGACGACCGCATTCTGCTCAGCCTGTGATTTCAGATAGTCTGCAGAATCTGAAAAAACCAGATGAATCCGCTTAACCACCGAACTTAGAAAAGTATCCTTTTTCGCTCGGTGATGACTGTCTTCAAGCAGGGTAAATAAAATAGGATGTCGTTCGACCAAGGTGACCTGAGCACCCAAATGTGCCATCAACAGACTGTCATGACCTAGCCCAGCTGTCGCATCGATAAGAGTCGGCTTTTCTCCGAGGTTACAAGCACGAGCAATCATTTCCGATTTTAAAGAGGCACGTTTTAAACGCCCTACTTCTGCTTGCCAATCTGGTTGCATTTTCATGCCATTGGCACAGAGCCATAGGCCGTCAGCATCAACACACAGGGCCAGTTCGGGATGTAAACGCAAGAAACGTGCATTCAGCTTTTCAATAACCTCAATACTAACCTCTACACCACGAGAAGAAAGCACAGCCTCGAAGTGCTGTGCTTTCTCTTGATACTCAGATTCGGTATATAAGCGAATCGTGCTTACCATAATCTCCAACCTGTAAAGGCAAATAATAAAATCAGTAAACCTGAGGCTATGCGATACCAGGCAAAAACCATGAAATCACGTTTTGCCACATAGGCTACCAAGGCACGGATTAATAAAAGCGCCGAGATGAACGATACGATGATACCGACTGCCAGAACCGTCCAGTCTTCTGTGGTACTGTAAACATCATAGCTTTGATACAGATCGAGCAGGCCTGCACCGATAATAACCGGAATCCCCAAGAAGAATGAAAATTCAGTTGCAGCCTTACGTGATACGCCAAGGAACATCGCCCCGATAATGGTCGCACCTGAACGTGAAGTTCCCGGTATCAGGGATAAGACCTGAATCAGACCAATCCAGATCGCATCTTTTACGGTTAGATCTTCAACTTCCTGGGCACGTACCTTAGGTGGATTCTTTTCAATCCAGATAATGATCAGACCACCGACGATCAAGCCAATGGCAATTGCAATATTATTGAATAGCAGTTCTTTTACAGTTTGCCCTAGGGTCAGACCAATCAGCACAATGGGAATAGAGGCCAGAATCAGGCCAATCCCTAAACGGCGTCCTTGCGGTTCACCACTTACGATCCCGGTTGCTGCACCCCAAAGCCGTGCCCAATATTCATAAATAACCGCGGCAATTGCCCCCATCTGAATTGCGACGACAAAAACATCGCTTTTTTGTTTAGTCCAGAAATTCATTAATTCTGAAGCCAAAATCAGATGCCCAGTACTGGAAATAGGCAAAAACTCAGTAATACCTTCAACAATACCCATAATTGCTGCTTTCAGCAGCAGTAAAAGATCCATGCTTAATCCTGATTAATTATGCTTTGCCTTGTTCTGGAATTTTTTTCCATGCGTTATCACGTAAATATACCGGAAGTGCCAATTCTGCACTGACCCAATTTTCTGTTTTTGCTGCTGCACGCGCAATCATGGCAATATCCTGCGCTGTTGCACTGACATTTTTATATTCAGATGCTGTTTCTTGAACTAGATTGGCACCTGAACCCACCACAGTAAATTTAACTGCTTCAGCACCTTGTTCATAACTCAAAAGCTGTTCTTCATCAACAGCCTGCATAATCCTTTGAGCATCTAACTGATAACTGGCGACATAGACTTCATTCATCCGTGCATCCAGTACTGCAGTTACTGCAGTTAAACCATGCAAACGATATGCCGCTTGCGCCAAAGCCTGTAAAGTGGATACCGGAATTACAGGCAGATCATTTGACCAAGCCAAAGCTTGAGTCACAGCCGCATTGATACGAACACCACTAAACGATCCCGGGCCACGACTAAAAGCAATCGCTGTCAGATCAGATACAGCCAAGCCCAGATCATTGAGGCCTTGTTCAATCATTGGGAGAATGGTTTGCGTTTGTGCCTTGGCGCGCGCATCAAGCTGAAAAAATAGTTCTTGAGTATCATCGATCACAGAGACGGAACACTGCTCATTGGCAGTCTCCAATGCCAGCACTTTCATGCACAACCTTAATTCAGAGAATATAAAAAACGTCGAATATAATACTCCACTCATATCTTCTAGGCGAGATTTTCCCAAGCCAGATACAAAAATGCCTAGAAAATTCTAGGCTTAACTGAGGACATTATTCAGATAACAGCCTAAAGCTGTACTTCTTCCAGATCCTGAAATTTCTGGAAATGCTCAGCATAGTGCATGGCACTCATTTTTAGTTTCTGAATACTGGCTTCATCTAAAGTTTTCACGACTTTGCCTGGTGAGCCCATCACCACCGAATTATCAGGAATTACCTTTCCTTCTGGAATCAGGGCATTGGCACCAATAATACAATTCTTGCCAATCACGGCATGATTTAAGATCACTGCCTGAATTCCAATCAGGCTATTATCGCCAATGGTGCAACCATGCAGCATGGCCTGATGACCAATGGTCACATAATTCCCGATGTTCATTTCAATCCCAGCATCGGTATGTAGCACTGCATTTTCCTGAACATTGGTGAAGTCACCTAAACGGATTTTGCTGTTATCGGCGCGAACGACGGCACCAAACCAGACACTCACCTGTTTGCCCAGTTCGACCTGTCCAATGACCGTCGCTGTAGGTGCCACCCAACCATCCCACGGCTGATGCGTTGCTTTTGGTGTATGTCCCTGAAATTGATATAACATGGCTGAAATCCTGTTCAACGGTTAAAAAATTTTGAGCGTTTAAACGCAGGTGAATTAAGTAAAAATGGCCAGTCTTTTTTATAGTCAAGCCCGTACTGAAATAATGAAATTAGCATACGTGCGGTCAGTCCCCAGACAATCTCATTTTCCACCCGCATACTTGGAAAATATAAAGACTGCTGGGCAAACCGCACTTCATAAGGCATCGGCTGGGCTTCCAGCAAATGCTGCAAGGAAGCAAAGAAAATCCGGTCAATTTCCGTCGGCTGAGGAATAAGTTGAATGGTAGGCGGAATTAAACCGACCACAGGCTTAACCAGCATCCCGTTACGTGCCTTTTGCATCGGGAGATCCCCGATCAGATGCACATCAAATGGGTTAAGCGCCGTTTCCTCATACGCCTCTCTCAAAGCCACTACAATATTACTGGTATCTTGCGGGTCGCGTTTACCCCCTGGAAAAGAGACTTCCCCTGCATGATTATTCATATAAGCTGAACGACGTGTCAGCAAAACTTTGGGATCAGCTTCATCTGTGATCGCAATTAATACAGCAGCCTGTGCAGTTTGAATCCGTTTGGAAAATCGTAAATGTTTCTGCAAGCGTTGTATTAATCCCAGCTCATCCATTCATTCAGCTCCCTATGCGACTATAATTTCATCATAGCTGATTTTTGATTTGGCGGGATAGAAATGATGCCAAATTTTGATTTTTCAGTTATCCTGACCTTACTGTTATCATTGATGATGAATATGAACTTCTGTGTGAACTGTGGACATAAAACAACAGAGAAAATTCCTTTAGGCGATCAGAAGGTTCGCAAGGTTTGTACTACATGCGGATATATTCATTACATTAATCCAAAAGTGATTTGCGGTGCATTGGTGCTCTGGGAAGATAAAGTTCTGCTCTGCCGCCGTGCGATTGAACCACGTTATGGACTGTGGACCCTCCCTGCCGGTTATATGGAACTGTTTGAAACCATGGAACAGGGCGCAGCACGTGAAACCCGTGAAGAAGCCGAAGCTGAAGTAGATATTGAACAGCTGTACTGCATGTACAATATTCCGCGGATTGGCCAGATTTATGTCCTGTTTAAATCTCAACTGATTGATGGAAAATTTGGTGCAGGTGAAGAAACCATTGAAGCACGTTTATTTGATGAAGGTGAAATTCCCTGGAGTGAACTGGCTTTCCCGAGTGTAGAACATACACTCCATCATTATTTTGAAGACCGTAAAACCAATAACTTCCCGATGCATCTTGAGACCTTGGGAACTCGTTTGGATCACACAGGTTAAAATGTCTTTTTATAAAAAAGCCCATCATTTGATGGGCTTTTTTCATTATTTGGTTTTGATGCTATAACAATCCGCTAATTTAAATGAAACACTTCCGCCACTTAGCTTGGCCAGATTGATCTCCTCTGTCGTTTCATCAGTATTATTGTTGTTATAGACTTTCTGGAAGCTGGCATAAGTATTTGCCCAGCCTACACTTTCTCCAGCTGAGTTGGTAAAGCCCACACGACTGGTTCCATTCAATACATTAGATAAATTGAGTAATGCCCCACCAATCACAATCTTATCATCTGTATTGGTTGAAGCCTGAATTGTGGAGTTCATACCCACCAGAGCACCATTTAATGAACCAAATACAGGATCAGCGAAGACCAGTCGCATAGATACTGTTTTTTCATTTATAAATGCACGGCCTAAGGTACCCAGACGATATTGTTGAACGCCGTTATTGTCTTTAAGTCCAGCCGGTAAGATATCTCCCTGGCAACCATTAATGCTATCAGTTGCAAGATTGCTCGCGGACTGCATATTGGTACGCACATCACCATTACTATCAATCACAACACCCACTGTAACAGGGCTAATTGAGTTTTCGCTGAATTTAAACTCCATGTTGCCATACATTGGGAAAATATATTCTTCACCTGGCTCTACATTTTCAGCTGTTTTAAAGACTTGACGATCCAGATAGCTGATCGGGAAAATTTTATAAAGATCAATTGAGCCACTATAGTTGTCATCTTCGGCATTAAAGCGCCATAAGCCAAGACTGGCACGATCAGCATCGCTGAGTTCAGTTTTACCTGTGGCCATCTTATAAAATGCTTCTTTACCGGCAATCACATAATCACTCAGCAAACGACCTTGGTAAATTTCTAATGGATTGCTGTTGTTAGCCACATTCATTTTATATGGTGCATTTGATGAAAGCATTCTCGTGGCAGGGCTAATCCAGCTGGTTTGCGGTACTGCAGTAATTTGCTGTGGTTTGACTTTACGGATCAATTCCGCATTAATCCCACCTAAAGATCCCAGATTATTGGAGCCCAGTTTTAGCTGAGTGTCACGCCACTGTAGTCCACTGCCAAAGGTATAACCTTGGCGGTCTGTAATCAGGATAAAATGTCCAAATAAATATTTAGTCGTTTTCTCTTTAATGTCACATACAGATTTATTACAACCCGCCAGACCATCAGAACCAGTCAAGTTACTGCTAATAATGCCTGAAGTTGAGAACAGAGAAAATTCCGGTTGATATACTGCTGCGCTGGCAATATTGGCCAGTTTTTTTACGACTTCAAAGGCCTGATCATCACTAATCTGGCTAATATCAATAAAAGGTTTAAGGGTTTCTGCCAAATTTGCATCTGTCAGGCTGATATCTTTATTAATTTTGCCCAGATTCTTTCGCATATCTTCTGTGATATACAAGGGCTGTATATCCGTCGGATTATAGATACGGCCTTTTTCCAGTGCCAAGGTCTGCCAGATTTTGACCAGTTTCATCGCCACCTGTACGGTTGGATCTGTCTGTTCGATTCTGGCAATATTACGACCAGTAATTCCCTTGGCAATATCAAGTACACTTAGTCGGGGTAATTGGCTCGATGTACTGAGGTTCATATATTCAGAGAGCTTGACAGTACCCAACTTGATTTTGGTATCACTAAAACTTTTCAGATAAAATTCAATACTATCTGCTTTTTGACAAGTACCTGACGCCACCCCATCATTTTGGTCAAATAAAGTAATAAAGGTATTTTCTTTATCACCACTACAATTAAAATTAAGACCATCAATTGGATATTCAAGCCCCCATTCCAGACAATTCGTTGCAGTAGCAGAGCATGAACCGTTCGTGGTGGCTTCATCATTTTGTTCTGGTATGACATTCGCACTTTCACCTCCGCATCCGCTGAGGGCGGCAAATAAAGCAGTGAAAGCAAATGGATATAATATTTTATTTTTCATCTTATTCTACTCGAATCGTCCTTATCGAATGGCGACTAGTTTTAGTTGTCCATAATTTGTCAGCATCTTGTCTTCAACATCTATGGCTGAAGCGAGTGGGGTCATTAATACATATTGGCTTTGCGCAGGAATCTGAATAATTCCCTGTATCTTCTCATGTTGAATAATATTGGCTTGTGCTTCCTGATTTTTAAAACCGCCCGCCCCTTCTAAAACACAGCCTCGTTCATCCAGAAATACAACAAATGGCCAGTAATAGGCAGGATTATTCTGACGGGAAGCATAAGACTGAATCTGAATATTTTTAATATCAGATTTTAGCTTCACAATTTCATAATCAAACTCATCTGATTTCAGCGGTGCCCGTGGCCACAGATTAATGGATTTACCTGCACTAATCTCTTTCGCATTCTTAACTTTTTTATCTTTAAAACACTGCTTACCTAAGCTTTCTACAGATTCAGGCTGAGAAATACGGTAGTAGGTTTGGGCCAGTACAACAGGACCAGAATCTATGACAGGTTGTTGAAACAAGGATTTTATAATCGACTGTCCAACTCCTTTTTCACGCTCAATCGTCTGTACACGTGTTGACCCAATATTTTTATCAACTATCCCTTCAGGCATACTATAGAAACGTTTTTTACCTTCCAGATTAAATTCTTTATTTTCCAGATATTCACTATCCACATATTCCACCCCTTCAATCTGACTGAAACCCTGTTTTTGAACAGGATCAGGTACTGCCTGAATGACAGGTTCAGGGGTTTGAAGCTGTGTCACTGGTGGTAAGTGCTGCGGTAATCTAGACTCAACGTGTTTAGTTGGTTGTACTGGTTGTACTGGTTGTACTGGTTGTACTGGTTGTACTGGTTGTACTGGTTGTACTGGTTGTACTGGTTGTACTGGTTGTACTGGTTGTACTGGTTGTACTGGTTGTACTGGTTGTACAACCATATTATTTTTTTGCTCACCTGTTGTCACACTTTTTTCCACCGCCTTTGGCTCGGATTTTTTCAGATCCTGTGCAGTAGATGTAACGGGCGTAGTCAATTTTTTCGGAGTAGTGGCCGCTTGGTTTTTTGTTGTTTCTTTCTGCTCATTATTTTGACGTGGCACAACTAATGGTCGCCCATCGGGCCCAATGATCGTAATAAACTCTCTGGCATTTGTATAAAAAGACCATGGTACCAGACTTAATGCCAGTACCATTTTTATCCCTAAGTTCCCTGTTCTGATCATTTCTTCCTTACCAACGGGTGCGATAGTTCAAACCTAAAATTGTGATCTTGGTATCTGTTTTGACATTCAAGCCTGCATATGGATTCAGTAACAGGTTATTTACCCCGGTCTGGTTCGCTAGGCTACTGGTATTTGCTGGAATATTATCTTTACTGCGTAAGAAACCAATAGATAGATCCAGATCCGTATCTGCGTCAAAACGGTAGCCCACTCCTAAACCAAATAGCTGTGCACCATTAATCGGTACCATAGTATTGCGTTTATCTTTTGGAATGGCACTGGTACGTGGTTCATAGCCAGCACGAAGTTTCAGTCGGTCAGTTGCTGAATACTCTACTCCGATCCCGAAGTTCCATGGCGACTCAAACCTAAGCGGTAATGCAAGTGAAGAATCCGTTACATTGGCAGATAACAGTTTGGCAATCTTCAAGGCAGACAGGGTACGGTCGAACTCAAACTTGAATTGGTCCCAAGCAGCATAATCTGTCCAGCCAATATCAAAATTGACTTGTAGATCTGGCATTACCTTATATTTGATCCCCGCCTGAAAGTGAGCTGGGTATTCGAAATCCATGGAAACCAGACCCGATTCACTTGAAGGGATATAATTTGGAAAACCAAGAATTGCAGCTAAAATCTGGCCAGTTGGAGAGGTCATCAGACCTTTAATCATTTCCTGTGGCGCTTTGGCATTATCGATATGATATTTACCTTTTAAGCGCATTTTGGCCGCACTCTGGTAAACCATACCAAAACTGAAATCTTCAGTAGGCTCCCATAGAACACCCAGGTTATAGCTTGGACTTAAATTTTGTTCTAATGAAAGTTGCATTTGGCCAAATTTACCAAATGGGTTCATTCCTTCATCAGCATTACAGATCCCGAGCAACAAGATGTCAGTAATGATGTCAGAATTTTCTTTAAATGGTGTACATACGACTTCATCAATCATACGCAACATGCCAATCAGCTCATTGGGAAAACGTAAATCTGTTTTCATGGCAATGGCTTGATAAGACATCCCGATTGAAGCACCAATCGAAAGCTGGTCGTTGACTTCATAACCAATTGATGGAGATAAATATGTAATCCGCTCCAGAGCAACCTGTTGTCCCATAAAATTGGCAGGATTACCATCTTCATGACCAAAACCTGCAACTAGCGGTGCATAAACGGCAGTTGCATAAGTTGCTTTAGAGCCTGGTGGTTTATAAGAGACCCCCATGGTAGGTGCTGCCATCGGGAGGCCTTCACCCAAATCCACCATTTTTTTCAAAATTGGTACGTAGAGACTGACATACTCTACATCACCCTTCACTGGGCCCTTAAAATCTGTACATAAATCAGAAGACACTTCAGGTCCATCATTACAGACCATTGGATCATCTGAATAACCAAAAACGTTATATCCAGCAGGAACCGTAAATTCACGCTGAATATCAAAGTTCGCAACAATAATTTGCTGTTCGGTTTGTAAGCCTTCAATTTTAGCCAATGCAGCCGGGTTAAAGTGAATTGCATTCACTCCTGGCGGATCTGCAGTAACTGCGTTCCCCATAGACAATGCACGCAGGTCAACAGAAAGGTTGGTCCCTAATTGTGCAAAGGTATAACTTGAACAGCCCGCAAGAATAATTCCTGTTAATAACGGGCTAAGTCGAATGTTTTTCATACGACACCCCTATTAACTGAATTTCTTACCGAAACCTAAAATATCAAGTGGGAATGAAAGTCCCAGTGAAACATCTGGTGCATCTTCGGTCAGCCCTAATCCGACCGTACCATTTACAATGGTTTCTGGGGATACACGCACTCCTAAAGAAATCGCAAAAGTCGAGCTAGTCTGATCAGCGGCTGAATAGCTTTCACCCGTGTGATACTTAAATTCGGCACCAGTATTAAAGCTTTGCTGATATGACATGGTCATGGAAACATCATAGTTAAATGAATAAGCGAAACCGAAAGCGAAACCACCACTAATTCCTGGTTCAAATTCTTCAATAATTCGTGTACCACGACGCTGATCTAAGCCAGATTCCTTAAACCCATAATTTGCAGAAACAGAGGCAAATAGTACCACTGGGTCAATATATTTACGTGTACTCGCCCCCACACCGGCTGAGTAATATCCCTTGCCTGCAGCCAGATCTTTTGCTGCATTAATTTCATATGGGCTATCACCTGTTTTAGTCGATAAATTAGCAAATAAAATAAGTGGTAAACGACCTGCTTTTAAAGGGAATGGCTCCCAACGTGCACCTAAACTAATATCCCCTAATCCTGCTGTAGAGGTATCTTTTAATAGATCTGTTTTAGCGACTAAAGGTAAAGAAGCTGTTAAGGTCAGGTTATCTTTCACCCCATACTGAAAAGTGAAAGTATTGGTCAAGCTATGTGTTGCATTTTCCTGAACACGGAGTTGATACAACTGGCCCTGTGCCATTTCCATATCGAGTTGTGTATCTCGATAATAGGTATAATCGATATCATAATAGGATGAAATCTCACCTTGTTTAATAAGTGAGTATTGACGCTCATTTGAAGTAAATACTTCTTCTAGACTCGCTTCCTGAGTAGCATCTCCTTCTTTTTTCTGTAAGGCTTGAGATGCATCTACTGCTTGAGTGGCTGGAGCTTCAACAGGTGCAGCTGTTTCAACAACAGCTTCTTCCTGAACTGTTTCATATCCTCCCAGTTCAGGCTCTGCTACAGCTTCCTCCTGAACTGTTTCATACCCCCCAAGTTCAGGTTCTTCTACAGCCTGAGTTGCTGCTGGTTCAGGCTGAATATCAACGGATGCGGCAGTCTCGACTACTTCTTCCTCAACCGTTTCATACTCACCCAGTTCAGGCTCATCCGCAGCCCATGCCACTCCCATGACCATCTGAATGCTGAGCGCCAAGAATGTCTTGTTCATCCATTTACTGTTCATATCCATTTCACCATTTTTAATTTTTCTATAGCCATCTTTTCGTTTTATTTATTCTTGTAATAAAGTCTGAGAAAATTATATTGATATTCCCCAAATTTTTCTGAATCTACATTACGGTTACGATCCATACGGATAGTCGATGCTTTATCGGCAATTTTATCCATATAGAACTGTGGATACTGCATATCAACTAAAGCATAACGGTTAATGGTTGCATCTTCGACATGACGCATATCCGACTCTTTTAATGCCAAAAAGTTTTTTCGATATTGTTCAGGGACATTAATTAAATATAAAGTATTGTTTTCCCAAATTTCCTTAAATCGCTGTTCATCAAAACTGATATTACCTAGCGCAGGATCTGCAACATACACCCGTCCATTTTTATAAGCTTTGTACACGACAAAATGTTTAAATCCTGCATAGGAAATAGGAACAATGGCGGGCTGCCCCTGTTTAACCAGATCTTCAAATTCTCCACGATAGCCACCACTTTCCAGACCTAAGGCAGCAACAAAACGTTTCATATCAAGAAGGGAAAAGCTACGACGTTCGATGATTTTATCCGTTTCACCAAATTTCATTAGGCCATTCATGACTTGCTGCTCATCCAGCCGGGTACCTACATAGCCATTTAATAAAGTCGTAAGTGCTGCCGAACCACAACTATAATCATAAGCCTGACGCACAATTCCCTGAAACTGGTCTAACAGTGCAGGTTTGACTTCCACATGTTCGCGGTGCATACGTACGAAAGAATCATTTCTTGAATCAAGAACTTCAGTATAGTGAACAGCGCCTGGTGGCTGTTTTTTAATATCCAGAGCTTCTTTGGCAGCGTAATACATCAATGCCGAGCCCAATGCAATCTCTAACATATTCTTTTACTTTTCTTATCATTGGCATGATGTGCCTAATTTTTCTTTTTATAGAGTCTTCACTCTACTTCCCTGTAACTAGAAAGATACCTTCTTTTTCAAAAAAATACAGTCTTTTTTTATTTTTTTAGATAGATGTTGTAGTCATAAAAAAAAGCGCGTGTAAACACGCGCTTTTTTAAGGTAAAAATTAGTGACCAGAAATGGTAATAATTGCACCTTTTGCATATTGGCCAGGTGCCGGGCTAAAGTAAGTTTGCAGACCTTGAATTTCCATATCACCAATTGATGCTGCATTTTGGCTACCTAGGTGAATACCTTTCACATAGTTATCATGTGCACCACTTGTACTCATAATACGAATGAAACCATCGTTTGCACTTGATTCGCCAAATACACTGATGCTTTGGTTCAATGTCAAATCTTTAGTACCAGCATCGGTTAACTTGATGCTTTCAATGAAGATTTCACCTGGGCCTGAAGTGGTTACACCGTCAGCAACTTGTCCACCAGTCGTTGAATTATCAAGAATACCCAAATCTGTAATTGTTAAGCCGCCAGTCATTGTTGCATTCAACTTAATCATTGCACCCTGTGGAGCAGCACCTAATTGAATATTGGCAGACATTGGACCTGTTTTAAGTGATAGGCCAGATAAAATCGCATTTTCCTTACCAGCACCACCACGGCGAATACTAGTAGCTGAAGCTAAACCATTTTCATAATCTGTAAGAGATGAAGCTGATCCTACAACCCCAATTTCACCGATGTTGATATCTAAGCCAGATACTTCTGCTGCAATGTTGATGAATGGATTACCAGCACCAGCATCTGAGTCAATGGTTAAATCTGCAAGGTTACGTGAAGCTAGTAAATACGCACCATTGTCATCGTAGTTTGCACCAATCACGATACCATTAGCTGTTGTTCTTCCTTTACCATTTGCTTTGATATAGATCGCACCTGCTTCACCAGTACCACCCACAATACCCTTAGCAGCCTCTCCAGGGCGAAGAACAACTCCATCATTATTATAAATTTCAATAACACCCGCTGTTGCAGTAGAATCTTCAGCTAAACCATCATTATCATGGATAAATAGTTTTTCAATTTCAATTTTTGAAATACCGATACCGATTTTCAAACCGTCCTGACCTGTAGTCGCGCTTAGAGATGCATCGTCCAGTGATTGCATCGCCATTGCGTTTGCACTAAAAGCAACTGAAGCAGCTAAAGCCAATTTTGTGAATTTTTTCATTGTTTACTCTCCCAAGAGTACTATTTTTTTGGTTGTGAATCACTCAGTGCCGACGTTGTGTTTTTTATTTTCTGACAACGCAAAGCATCTTTCCTTGAGTAATTTTGCTCGCCCACTTAACTTAACGTCGAGTCATATTTTGATCAACTGTCGTTGGTCGCAATATTGAGCTTACCGACAAACGGTATTTGATGATTTAGAAATATTTTTTCCTATTCTTGATATAAAATACCGGCTCATATCGGAATATGCGCTACTGAATGAACGAAGCTACTTACCATTGTCCTTTAAGTTTTGCATCTCTTCAGCTTAAAGATCTATTGTATGCATTAAGCCCCTTAGATCACCTGATATATTTAAATAATAATGGGCAGCCTTTTATTGCCTGCTGTGCACAGAAATATTTCATGGTGCAGGATGGACAAATTCAGTCATTTAAGAGAGTGGATATCGAGCAATATCAGGCTGATATAGCTGAACTCATCTTAGAGCTTGAGCAAACTCCAGATATTAAAGCGAATAAATTTTCTGGGGGCTATGTTGGGTTTATTGGCTATGATTACGCTGCTCGACAGCACACCCAGTACCCAGAACGAGCTCAACCTGGCCTATTTATCGGTCAGTTTGATTCTTATATTAAGTTTGAAGCTGATCAATGGGTATTCTATAGTCATGATCTGCAAGCAGAAGATATTTTCAATCATCTTCAAAATCTATTAAATCAAGCCTCTATACCATCACAATTTCAATTAAAAACCCTTTGCAGCCCACGTTGGGACAAATCTCGCTATGCACAGGCATTTCAGGATATTCAGGATTATATTCTAGCCGGTGATTGTTACCAGATTAACTTGACCCAGGAATTTACAGCACTGGCTGAAGGTTCATTATTAGAAACTGCACATGCTTTCTGGACATTAACCAATGCGCCATATGCGGGCTATCTTCGTATAGGTGATTTTGAATTATTGAGCTGTTCACCTGAACTGTTTATTGATTTTGAAGCACATCGAAAAATTGTCACCAAACCGATTAAAGGTACCATGCCACGTTTTGCCGATCCGGTGCTTGATGAGCAATCCAAACAACGCTTAAAAGACTCAAAGAAGGATCAGGCTGAAAATGTCATGATTGTAGATTTACTACGCAATGACCTCAGTGTTTATGCAGAAACAGGTTCAGTCAAGACACCTAAACTATTCAATATTGAGTCATTTAATCAGGTACATCATATGGTCAGCGAAGTCGAAGCGACCTTAAAAGAAGGTGTGCATCCTTTTGATGTATTGCTGTCTGCACTTCCAGGTGGATCAATTACCGGTGCACCAAAGATTCGTGCCATGCAAATTATTGAAGAGTTAGAAGGTGCTCCACGTGGAGCGTATTGTGGTTCATTAGGTTATTTTAATTTTGATGGAACAGGAAGCTGGAATATTCTGATTCGCTCGATTCAGAAATATCAAGATGAGGTTTCACTTTGGGCTGGTGGCGGAATTACGATTTCTTCTGACTGTGATGCAGAATATCAGGAGTGTTTTGATAAAGTCGAGGCCATGCTGGATTTACTCAATACCTGGTATAAACCCGAATAAATAAAAAGCGGCTCAACCGAGTCGCATTTTTAATCCCTCCTAACCTCCCTTTAAAAAGGGAGGAATAGAGTTGTTCTTTATTAAATAGGAGGTTGGGGATTACGCCAAAATATCGGTTTTCAATGTATCCACTAAACGCTGATTTTGCTCATCTGTACCAATGGTAATACGTAAAAATTGATTGATACGAGGTTTATTAAAGTAACGTACGATAATGCCGCGTTCCCGTAATTCAGCTGCTAACTCACCTGCATCTTTTGATGGTAGTGAAGCAAAAATAAAGTTCGCACTTGATGGCAAGACTTTGAAACCGAGCTCATTCAACTGATTAACCAGTTTTTCACGACTGGCAATCACTTTAGCATTTTGTGCTTCAAAGTATTCCTGATCTTCGAATGAAGCCACTGCAGCCGCAATCGCAAAACGATCCATTGGATAAGAGTTAAAGCTGTTTTTTACCGCTTCAAGCGCTGCAATCAGATGAGGTTGAGCAATCGCAAAACCGACACGTAAGCCTGCTAAAGAGCGGGATTTTGAAGTCGTTTGACAGACTACTAGATTCTCATATTTCTCAACCAAACTCACTGCTGATTCAGCACCAAAATCTACATAGGCTTCATCAATGACGACTACTGAATCTGGATTCGCCTGCAGAATTTCTTCAATGGCAGACAAACTAAGCGCAATACTGGTTGGCGCATTTGGATTAGTGATGATAATACCGCCATTTGGCTGTTTATAATCATCTACTACAATTTCAAAATTTTCATTGAGTGGCAAGATTTTGGTTTTGACACCAAAGAACTGACTATAAACCGGATAGAAGCTATAGGTAATATCTGGATAAAGCAGTGGCTGTTCCTGAATAAAGAAGGCTTTAAAAATATGTGCCAAGACTTCATCAGAACCATTTCCTACAAAGACATTTTCAACAGTAACATTTTGCTGTCTAGCTATGGCATGTTTCAATTCAGATGCATCTGGATCTGGATAAAGACGTAAAACATCTGCGCCATTGGCTAAAACTTTTTGCACCGCTTCCACGACTTTCGGTGATGGTGGATACGGATTTTCATTGGTATTTAATTTTAAAAGGTTTTGAATTTTGGGCTGTTCGCCTGGAACGTAAGGCTCTAGCTCACGGACTTCAGGGCTCCAAAAACGCATTTGCTCTATGGTGATATTCGACATTTTCTATTCTCAAATTCCCTCTCCTTTTAGGAGAGGGTTAGGGAGAGGTCAAATAATTCCCCTTACCTAACCTCTCCCGAAGGGAAAGAAATATCTTTTATTCAATATAAGTATTTAATTACTGATAACGGTAGCGTGCTGAACGGGCATGCGCATCCAGATTTTCCTGCTGTGCCAGAACATCTGCAGTTTTCGCAAGGGTTTTCACACCATCTTCAGAACACATAATCAGGCTTGAACGTTTCTGGAAATCATACACACCCAGTGGTGATGAGAAACGTGCTGTACCCGATGTCGGTAATACATGGTTTGGACCTGCACAATAGTCACCAATCGCTTCAGGCGTATAACGTCCCATGAAGATCGCACCGGCATGGCGGATCTCTTCAGCCATTTCTTGAGCTTCATCCAAACATAGCATTAAATGTTCAGGTGCTACTTGGTTAATTAGCTCAATACCTTCAGCACGATCTTTCACAAGCACTAATGCACCACGATTGGCAATAGAAGTACGTGCAATATCTGCTTTCGGTAGGGCTTGTAAATGCTCTTCAATTGCTTGCGCTACTTCACTTAATAGCTGTTCATCAGGCGTAATAAATACAGCTTGAGCCACCGTGTCATGTTCAGCTTGAGATAACAAATCCATTGCTAACCATTTGGCATTGTTCTGCCCTTCTGCATAGACCAGAATTTCTGAAGGACCAGCAATCATGTCGATACCGACCTGACCAAATACTGCACGTTTTGCCGCAGCCACAAAACGGTTACCTGGACCAGTGATTTTATCGACACGTGGAATGGTTTCTGTACCATAGGCCAATGCAGCAACCGCTTGTGCGCCACCAATGGTAAATACACGGTGTACGCCAGCCAGATAGGCAGCAGCCAAGACCAATGGATTCAGTTCACCATTTGGAGCAGGCACCACCATAACAATTTCACCTACACCTGCCACATGTGCAGGAACAGCATTCATTAACACCGAAGATGGATATGAAGCCAAGCCACCTGGTACATAGATCCCTACGCGATCCAATGGCGTCACTTTCTGACCCAAGGTATTACCTAGAGCATCGACATACGTCCAACCATCCTGTTTTTGTGCCTGATGGAATTCGCGAATACGGTTTGCAGCCAATTCTAAAGCTTCACGCACTTCAGTCGTTAAGCCTTCGAAAGCTGCTTTAAGTTGCTCTTGAGTCAGTTCCAAATCTGAAAATTGATGCGCTGGATGTCGATCGAACTGCTGAGTCAATTTAAGAACATGAGCATCACCATGCTGACGTACGTCAGCAATAATTTGGTCTACAGTTTTTAAAAGTTCAGGATCATTCACGGTTTCAAAAGCCAACAAGTCAGCAAACGCTTGCTTGAAGTTTTGATCTTGTGTAGATAAACGTCGCATCAATTTACCCATAAGGTTTGAATTCGAAGGCTTTAGTTTACCTGTTTTCAAAGACTTTGTCGGTAGCTAGAACAGACTTGTGCTATGAGTTTTATTGGAAATAGCTTTTGATAAAATTGATGAAAGCATTGAGCTTCTTATATTTATAATCAGCAATAAAAAACCGCCCAAAGTGGGCGGTCTTTGATCAAGCTTAAATTTAAGCTTTTTTCGCCTGTTCGCGTGCTTCCACTGCTTGCTCAAGCTGGGCAAGAATTGGATTCAGCAATGCTTGCTTACGTTTAAAGCTGGCTTTGTTCACAATCAGACGTGAAGAGACTTTGCAGATTTCTTCAAGTGGCTCAAGACCATTGGCACGCAGTGTATTGCCTGTATCGACCACGTCAACAATGTAATCACCTAAACCCACCAATGGTGCAAGTTCCATCGAACCGTAAAGCTTGATCACATCAACCTGCTCACCGAGGCTCGCGTAGTATTGACGGGTCAGATTCACGTATTTAGTCGCAATTTTTAAACGACCTTTCGGACGCTCCATGCCGACTTTACCTGCTGTCATCAATTTGCAGTTGGCAATTTTAAGATCTAATGGTTCATAGACATTTTGCGCACCATGTTCCATCAACACATCTTTACCTGCCACACCGATATCTGCTGCACCATTTTCAACATAAGTCGGCACATCAGAAGCACGTAAAATCAGGATACGTACCTGTTTATGCGTGGTTGGAAAAATCAGCTTACGTGATTTATCCGGATCTTCCAGCAGGTTAATCCCTGCTGTTTCAAGCAGAGGTAAAGTTTCTTTTAAGATACGGCCCTTGCTTAATGCTAACGTTAAACCATGATCAAAATTGCCCATTACGTCAAAGTTTGGATCATCGTTTCTCATATCACTCATTAACTTACTCGCTTAATTTGGGCACCTAAACCTTGTAACTTTGCTTCGACATCTTCATAACCGCGGTCAATATGATAAATACGGTCAATCAATGTTTCCCCTTCGGCTGCAAGTGCTGCAAGAACTAAAGAGAATGAAGCACGTAAATCTGTTGCCATCACAGGAGCTGCAGAAAGTTTTTCTACACCTGTTACGACAGCATCATTACCTTCGACCTGAATATTGGCTCCCATACGAGCCAATTCAGGAACATGCATAAAACGGTTTTCAAAAATCGTTTCAGAAATTGTGGCAAATCCACGGCCAATAGCATTGACTGCCATTAACTGAGCTTGCATATCTGTTGGGAAATCTGGATGTGGCAAGGTACGGAAGCTCACTGCTTTCGGACGTTTACCCATCATATCCAGTTCAATCCAGTCATCACCACGAGTGACTTCCGCACCCATTTCCTCAAACTTATCCAGTACAGCTTCCATTAAAGCCGGATCTGTATGCGTGGTTTTAACACGTCCACCAGTAATAGCTGCAGCAGCCAGATAAGAACCAGTTTCAATACGGTCGGCCACTACTGCATATTCACAGCCATGCAGGCTTTCTACACCGGTTACCACTAGTGTATCGGTATCCAGACCTTCAATCTTCGCACCCATCTTGATCAGCATTTGGGCAAGATCGGTAATTTCAGGTTCGCGCGCCGCATTACGAATCGTAGTCACACCATCCGCCAATACTGCAGCCATCAGAATATTTTCAGTACCACCCACAGTCACCATATCAAAGACAACTTCACCGCCTTTCAGACGACCATCGACTTTAGCATGGACATAGCCGGCCTCAACCTCAATCTCGGCACCTAAAGCTTCTAGTGCTTTCAAATGCTGATCGACTGGACGAGAACCAATCGCACATCCACCTGGCAGGGATACTTTTGCACTACCGTAGCGCGCCAATAGAGGACCAAGCACCAAAATAGAAGCACGCATGGTTTTTACGAGTTCATAAGGTGCAAACTGGTTATCCAAAGTAGAGGTATCTGCAATAACTGTATCGCCTTCATAACTAATCGTGATCCCAAGACCTGCGATCAGCTTTACCAAGGTATTTACATCTTTTAGATTTGGAACATTTTTAAGTGTGATTGGCGTATCAGCAAGAATCATTGCTGCTAATAATGGAAGCGCTGCATTTTTTGCACCAGAAATACGCACTTCACCGTCGAGCTTAATACCGCCCTGAATTAAGAATTTATCCATTAATTGATTAAGCTCCAAATAAGCTTGCTTTACGCCATTCTTCTTTGGTCAATGCACGAATGGTCACAGCATGCACTGCACCACTGGCAATATGGGAATTGAGAGGAGCATAAACAGCTTGTTGACGTGCAACCGGACGTTTACCTTCAAACTGATCATCCACAATACGGAGATCGAATTTTCCGCCCTGACCACTCACAGCAACATCCGCCTCAGGAAAAGCGGCTTTTAAAATTTCAGCGAGCTGTTCATTATTCATCACAAGACCTCTTATAGGACTAAGGGTGTAAAACGGGTCATTTTACTATAAATGTAAAAAATAATTCATTAGTCACATACATTATATATATAAAAAAAGAGGCTTTTAAAAACCTCTTTTTCCCCATTTGGTCGCTTAAATGGCTAAACTCTGATGATTCAGCTGCATTTCGCGATATCGGTCAATCTGTTTTTTTAATTTTTCCGTCAAAATTTTAATCGAGGTATACATGTCATCAGCATTGGCATGGGCAAAAAACTCAATACCCGGTAAACGGACAATCGCTTCTGCGATATGGTTACTGCTGCCTCTTTTTGAGCGCTTATCAATCTGATGATCTTTGGAAAGCTTAACCTGCATGCTGTTCACTTGATCCAGATGTTTGGTCATCTGTGAAAATTTCGTTTTTATAGTTTCTTCAATCGCTGGCGTAATTGATAAATGATGTCCACGAATTGTTATTTGCATAGTTCTATCCCTCACCTTCGTTAGGATCAGAAGAGTCACAGTTAAAAATGAAAATAATACAATAACTTGCTCAAGCAAAATCGTGATTTAAAGCATTTATTCAGATCATTTTCACCATGCCTCAAAAGAAAAAAAGATTCATTACGATGTCATAATGAATCTCTAGAATAATCAAATTTCAAAAACTAGATCAAGACTTTTCGCTCAGAAGATGAAGGAATATGTAACGATTCACGATATTTCGCGACCGTGCGTCGTGCCACATCAATCCCCTCTTCTTTCAAAAGATTGGCAATTGCATTGTCCGATAAAGGCTTACGTGCATTTTCTTCAGCAATCATTTTCTTAATTTTGGCACGGATCGCAGTAGATGAAGCCTCACCACCTGAAGTCGTTCCCACATGACTCGAGAAGAAGTATTTCAGTTCAAATAAACCACGTGGGGTCAGCATATATTTGTTAGTCGTTACACGAGATACGGTTGATTCATGTAATTCGACTTCTTCAGCAATATCACGTAAAACCAGAGGCTTCATACCTTCAGGGCCAATTTCTAAAAAACTTTTCTGATGTTCAACAATACAGGTCGCTACTTTCAATAAAGTTTTATGACGTTCGTCGATACTTTTAATAAAGTTTTTTGCTTCCAGCATCTGATTACGCAGGTATTGATTATCTTCACTTTGATCAGCACGACGGATCATATTGGTATAAAAAGAATTCAGTCTTAACTTTGGCATCACATCAGGATTTAACGTCACCTGCCAGCAGTCATTCTTTTTCATTACCACGACATCCGGGATCTGATAATCAGATTCCTTACTTTCAAACTCCAGTCCAGGATATGGCTTAAGAGTTTTCAGCAAATCAACTGCACAGCGTAATTGTTCCTGATTTAAGCCAGTTTGCTTAATGAGTTTTGGTAATTCATTGGTAATCAGCAGCTCATAATGTTGCAGCAATTTAACCGCATCATTACGACAAGGGGTATTAACTGGCAGGCTATCCAACTGAATCAATAAACACTCAGCTAGATTTCTGGAACCTACTCCAATCGGATCAAGACGCTGAATATGCTTAAGAACAACGAGTACTTCATCCTCTTCGATTTCTTCCTCATAATCCATGGAAGATAAAAGATGTTGTACTGATGCAGTAATTTCGGAAATTTCTGCATCCAGAAAACCCTTTTCATCTAGAGAATCAATAATGCAGTATGCAATCAGCTGATCAATGCGAGAAAAGTGCAGCAGATTAACCTGCTCGAGCATATATTCTTGTAAGCTTTGCTGGCTTTGACGATTGTCTTCGCGCTCTTCAAACTCTGCTGCACCTAGACTTGTCGGTTGATGAGTATAGACATCATCCCAGTCGGTATCTACAGGGAGATCGTCCGGAAGATGGTCTGCATTGAGTTCATTGGTTAAATCCTTTTGACTCGTATCAACAGTAGAAAGACTTTCAACACTGATTTGCTCTTCAACTTTTTCTAACAAAGGATTACTATCAAGTTGTAGCTGGATTTCTTGCTCTAGTTCCAGACTGGATAATTGTAATAAGCGGATTGCTTGTTGTAACTGTGGAGTTAATGACAGCGAGTTGGCAATTCGTAATCCCACTGATAATTTCATATGACCCCCTAATAAAAATCTCGTTTTATAAGCAATTTTCATGCCGTTTTAACTTTTATAACATAGTTTGATAAAAAAACACACAAAACTATAATGATTTCATGAACTTTAACGTCATTCTTATATAATTTTTTAAGCATTATTAATCACTTATTTTTATTAAACAGTAATTAATCTATTTATAAATTAATATAATTTGACTTAATTTTTTAAATCCCACGCATAAAAAAAGCCCCCTGCGTGAGCAGAGGGCTTTTGGAATAATGAGCTGGCGATGACTTACTCTCACATGGGAGACCCCACACTACCATCAGCGCTAAGAGGTTTCACTTCTGAGTTCGGGAAGGGA
>NZ_VPBW01000036.1:0-27813 GCF_013418535.1 Acinetobacter sp. YH12137
AATGGAAAAATCTAAAAGGTATGTTTTACCGAAAAAAAGAAGTAGAAACTACCCACGAGTTGTGAAAGGGAAACCACAGAAATACCCAAAAAAATGCCAGTCAATCTCTTAACTGACTGGCATTACTCCAGTCGTGAGGGTTTTCTTTTAAGTAGGTGAAGCTCGATAAACCTAAACCAAGTCGCTACTTTTATTCCGTCCAAGATGATCTTTAAAATCTAAATATCGTCATGGAAGGAGGAAACTATTTGACCTTTCACACACTTCCTACTCTAATAGTATTTTTCTAGCTCAGTTTTTAATCTTGCCTTATGCGCCAAAAAGTTGTCCTTCTTGATCTCGAAAATAACTTTCCTACAGCCAAACTGTTACGTGACATTGTTGAACATTATCCGACCTTGTATCTGTTTAACTGTGCCGGAAAATTCGAGTTTGCTCTAGAAGAACTGACTGAGTTGGCGAGCTGGATCAGCAGCGGACAAATTATCATTCTGGACGTCCTGGAAGCAGAGCATAAGGAATATGAATATGCCGTGATTGTGGGCCAGTTGATGGCTTTGCTGGAAGCAGATACTCAGGTCGAGCTGATCTCTGCGATGGATAGCAGTGAAATGCTAATGCAGATGCTACAGGCTTCAGATATTGATTGCAGCCTGATTCAGGTGTTGCCAGAGGATGCATCAACAGAGACTCAAGATAAACCCAAAATCCAGTTGCCAAGTATTGAAGCCATTAAAGCTAAACCGGCTTTGCAGCTGGTGAAAAAATATTGTGATGCGCTCGGCAAGATGAGTGGTAAACCGACCACGCTCGAAACCTTAAAAAATTCTGTCACCAATATTCTGCAAGTTTTACCAGGCAAAGCCCAGCATGTAGTTGGCATGCTGATTAATCTGAAAATAGTCAAACGTTATGACGAGCAAATCAGTTTCCGTAAAAAAGTGCTGAAACAGTGGGTGCAGCTGGATCTCAATGAACATGTACCCATTGAAAAACCAGCTTTGAATCAGGTGATCTCGAAGCTTAATCCTGAAGAGCCTGTTGTTGAATCTGCTCAATCTCTAATCCAGTCTGCCCAGCAAGGCCTGTTTAAAAACTTTAATAAAATTGATCCGGTACAGCTCGAAGTTGCACGCAAGCTGCGCGAATTACAGGGAAATAAGCCTAAAGATATTTATGAATTACGTGATTTGCTCGAGCAGTTATTTCCAAAATCCGATGTCCGTCTTTTACTTAAAGAGTTGATTGAAAAAGGATATATTTATTGGAATGGTCACGAAGTGTTATATAGTCATGAGATGTTTCTAAATTAGAATAACCTCATGAGGGCATATGAAAAAAATACTGTTATTGGATATTGAAAACTTACCTAAAACTGAAACAGAGCTCCTTCAATATCTTGCCCAATATCAATATGTTTATCTGGTCTATGCCAAAACGCCCATGGGGTTTAGTCTGGATGGTGTCGTCAGGCTTGCACCTGCAATCAGTGCAGGAAAACTAAAAGTCCTGAAGATGCCTAAAATAGGTAAAGACGCTGCTGATTTTGGCCTATGTTTTATTGCTGGACAGCTTTCTACCCAATATAAAAGCTCTGAAGTTTGCTTCGAGATTATGTCGAATGACTTTTCTATGGAATATGTGGCGGACTTACTTAAAATTGCCAAATTTCAGGCTAAAGTTATTTCAGCTAAACCATTAGTCAATCCAAATATTGCTCAGCAAATAAAAGCAGAAATAGACATTCAAAAACTGATTTTTCAATACTGCTCCAATTTAGTGAGAAGTAACTTTTCTAAGCCTGCAAAAGTAGAAACTTTAATCAACTCGCTTAAAGCCAATTTAAAAGTGGAAGAAAAATATGCTCAGCTTTTAGTAGATGAATTAATTAGAATAAAAATTATTAAAAATCAGTCTGGTAAGCTTCAATATCAGACTGCAGCAATTGAAAAATTTTATAAACAGCATTTAGCTACCGTCGAAACCGTCGAAACCGTCGAAACCGTCGAAACTCAAGATGAAGTGACTGAAAGAAAATTAAGTCATTTACGTCTGCGCCTGATGCCTTATCTCAATGTTTTTGCAGAACGTCGGCCTAAATTTATTGCCAGTTTCGAGGCGTTACTAGAGCGATGCGTGCCTAAGGAAGAGGTACGAGAATCACTCGATTTACTCATCAAACATCAGCTAATACAGTTAAATAAACGGGAAATTATTTATAGTCCGCAGCTGCTGGGAAATTAAATTTATCCAGCGGTGCTTGCCTTTTATAGCGGGCTTATGCAAATCTAATATAAGAACATAAAGGTTGAACTATGGAAAATACCGGAATCTGGGTGGCAGTTGTCATCATCGTTTTCGTACTGGGGTCTATTTTTGGTCTGCGTGTGAGTCCTAGAGAAAAGGCATTAGGACTTATGCGTGATAAAGCCCGCAAGATGGGCTTACATCCACGTCTGGTGGTTGCACCGGACTGGACCAACATTCCCAAGGCGACTGAAAGTCGTGCCAGTATGGTGGCCTATTATAGTGTGCTGCTTCCAGATGCCCGTTTACCGCTGATGCGTGCCCGCGTGGTTGATAACAAACTTGAACTGGTGTATGGGGATGACAAATTTAAAGATTTTCCCATTGCATTAAAGGGCATTTATGCTATTGATATGCAGGCAAACTGTGTAGGACTCTATTGGGATGAAGAATCTGATCTTAGAGCCACACAACTTGATGACATCAAGGCACTATTACATTCTTTGGCTGAACTTTAATTTTAGAAATAAACAGGATTAAACGGTTAATATGGCGAACGCTCCTCGGTCCACATCAAAAAGCAGCACGGCGAAGTCTTCCGACGCTGGAAGTAAACGTGCCTTGGTGATTGTGGAGTCGCCTGCAAAAGCGAAAACAATCAACAAGTATCTCGGTTCAAACTACATCGTGAAATCCTCGGTGGGTCATGTGCGTGACTTGCCAACGGGCGGCTCTGCGAAAACTGCAGAGAAAAAACCGGTGACCCGAACCAAGCTGACTGAAGCAGAAAAAGCGGAAAAATCACAGCAGGCGTTGATTAACCGGATGGGTGTCGATCCAGAACATGACTGGAAAGCCAAATATGAAGTCCTTCCGGGCAAGGAAGGCGTAGTCGCTGAACTGAAAAAACTGGCATCGCAAGTCGATGAAGTGTATCTGGCAACGGATTTGGACCGTGAAGGGGAAGCGATTGCCTGGCATTTAAAAGAAGTGATCGGCGGTGATGATTCACGCTACCAGCGTGTGGTCTTTAACGAAATTACCAAAAATGCCATTCAGGAAGCGTTTAAACAGCCCTCACGTCTAGATACCAATAAGGTTAATGCCCAGCAGGCGCGCCGTTTCCTGGACCGTGTCGTCGGCTTCATGATTTCGCCACTGCTATGGGAAAAAATTGCCCGTGGCCTGTCTGCGGGACGTGTACAGTCTGTCGCTGTAAAGCTGGTCGTGGAACGCGAACGTGAAATTCGTAAGTTCATTCCGGAAGAATACTGGCAGGTTTTTGCAGATACCAAATCAAAGAAAGATGATATCCGTCTGGAAGCGGTCAAGCAAAATGGCAAGACTTTAAAGCTGCATAATAAAGCTGAAACTGACGCTTTACTGAATCTGATTAAAGACGCCGAATATAAAGTTATTAGCCGTGAAGATAAACCGACCAAGGTGAATCCAAGCGCGCCGTATATCACGTCTACCTTGCAACAGGCCGCAAGTACCCGTCTAGGTTTCTCGGTGAAGAAAACCATGATGCTGGCACAGCGCCTGTATGAAGCTGGTTTCATTACCTATATGCGTACTGACTCCACCTTCCTGAGTGATGATGCAGTCAATATGGTGCGCGGTCATATCGAGTCTGAATACGGCGAGAAATATTTGCCAGCCAAGCCGAACCGTTATGGTAATAAAGCCGGTGCGCAGGAAGCCCATGAGGCCATTCGCCCATCCAATGTGGCATTGAAAGGCGATAGTCTGGCTGGAGTGGAACGTGATGCACAGCGTCTGTATGACCTGATCTGGCGTCAATTTGTAGCTTGTCAGATGACACCAGCAGAATATTTATCATCGACTATTTTAGTGGATGCGAATGGTGTTGAACTGAAAGCCAAAGGTCGTACTCTGGTATTTGATGGTTTCACCAAAGTTCGTGGCCAGAACAAATCTGATGATGATGTACTGTTGCCTGCTGTGAAAGTTGGTGAAGTGCTGAAGCTGGAAAAACTAGATCCATCTCAACATTTTACCAAACCACCGGCACGTTTTACTGAAGCATCATTGGTAAAAGAGCTTGAGAAAAAAGGTATTGGTCGTCCTTCGACTTATGCTGCCATTATCTCGACCATTCAGGATCGTGGTTACGTAAAACTGGAGAACCGTCGTCTCTTTGCTGAGAAGATGGGTGAGATCGTCACCGATCGTCTGGATGAAAGCTTCAATAACCTGATGAACTATGACTTTACTGCAGACCTTGAAGGTCAGCTGGATAAAGTGGCAGATGGTGAGCGTAACTGGAAAGATCTGTTAGACAGCTTCTATGGTGACTTCAAAAAACGTCTGACCAATGCTCAGGGTGAAAACGGCATGCGCCGCAATCAGCCTGTCGAAGTTGAAGCAGTCCATTGTAAAGAATGTGACCGTCCGATGCAGATCCGTACCGGTACAACAGGCGTATTCCTGGGCTGTTCGGGTTATAACTTGCCACCGAAAGAACGTTGTAAAGGTACATTGAACCTGACTCCGGTTGAATCTCTGGCTGCACTGTCTGATGATGATGCAGCAGAAACTGCTGACCTGATGTCGAAAAAACGTTGTCCAGTCTGTGGCACTGCAATGGACAGCTATGTGATTGATGGCGGCCGTAAACTGCATATCTGTGGTAATAACCCGGACTGTACAGGTTATGAGCTGGAAGAAGGCGAATTCAAGATTAAGGGTTATGATGGCCCAACCATTCCATGTGATAAATGTGATGGTGAAATGCAGCTGAAAACTGGCCGTTTTGGTCCATATTTTGCCTGTACCAGCTGTGAGAATACCCGTAAAGTCTTGAAGAATGGTCAACCTGCGCCTCCGCGTGTTGATCCGATCAAGATGGAACACTTACGTTCAACCAAGCATGATGATTTCTTTGTTCTGCGTGATGGTGCCGCCGGTCTGTTCCTGGCCGCGAGCAAGTTCCCGAAAGTCCGTGAAACTCGCGCACCGAAGGTTGCAGAACTGCGTACTGTAGCGGATCAGCTAGATCCAAAATATCAGTTTATTTTGCAGGCACCAGATGTGGATCCTGAAGGAAATCCAACCTTGGTGAAATTCAGCCGTAAGAACCAGTCTCAATATATTGGTTCGGAAACC
This sequence comes from Acinetobacter sp. YH12137, assembly GCF_013418535.1. Lineage (NCBI taxonomy): Bacteria > Pseudomonadati > Pseudomonadota > Gammaproteobacteria > Moraxellales > Moraxellaceae > Acinetobacter > Acinetobacter sp. YH12137. Next base: position 5,377 of record NZ_VPBW01000036.1, read on the forward strand.
CCTGAAGGCAAGCAAACCAAATGGTCGCTGGTCTATCAGGATGGCAAATGGGTTGAGGCCTAAACTTCAAGATTGAAAAAATGCTGACGAAAGTCGGCATTTTTTATGTCAGAATCATTTATAGAAAAAATTAAAAATAATATTTTGGGGTAAATGTGGATATTCAGACCAAAAAGTTTGCTGTATTAATTGATGCCGATAATTCTTCCATCAATGCCATTTCATCAGTCTTAGAAGAAGTCGCGAAATATGGCATTGCCAGTGTCAAACGTGTGTATGGGGACTGGAGTAGCGAAACTTTAAAGAAATGGCGAGATGTGCTACTTCCACTTGCTATTACTCCGGTACAACAATTCGCCTATACCAAGGGTAAAGATGCCACGGATATGATCCTGATTATTGATGCCATGGACTTGTTATATGCAGGTGCTTTGGATGGTTTCTGTATCGTCTCCAGTGATAGTGATTTCACTCCTTTAGCATCAAGAATCCGTGAAAATGGCTTGAGTGTATATGGTTTTGGAAAGAAAACGACTCCAGAAGCCTTTAAAAAAGCATGTGATAAGTTTATTTATGTGGAAAACTTAATTGCAGACATTGATATCAAGCAGCAGGAAGAGGATGAACTCGCTAATACTTCCCCGAAGAAAGGAGTAAGCTCTGACAAATCTTTAGACCATAAGATGGTGACTCCAACTAAGGAAAATTCAAATCTTCCTGAAGGGATGGATCGAGCTACGCTGAATCTGATTTATAAAGCTGTAAAAGATAATGCGGATGAAAATGGTTGGGCGAATTTAAGTATGGTGGGACAGTATATCAGTGCAGTAAAACCTGATTTTGATTCTCGTAACTATGGTAGAGCCAAATTGTCAGGTTTAATTAAAACTCTAAATCTTTTTGAAACCAAGATTGAAATGAGCCAGATGTATTTAAGAAAAATAAAAAAACAGAGCGTGTAAATGACATGTGGAAAAAGATTCGGATTCTGATTTTATTAATCATCTTGTTGATTGTTGCAGTCAATGCCTATCGGGACCAAAATCAGAACTGGTCCAAACCGGTTATGGTATTGCTACATCCGATTAATGCTGATGGATTGCCGACCACACAGCAATATATCCAGCAACTGTCGGGTCAGGATCTGAATGGAGCCAGGGAATATCTGGAAAAAGCAGCACAGCAATATCGTGGTCAGCCAACTTATTTTTATTTTAATTTAGGTCGTGAACTTAACGCTTTACCGCCGAAAGTCCCTGAGCAGGCCTCACTCATCGATACCGTTTTATGGAGTTTGAAATTCCGTTTTTATGCCTGGAAACAGCATCAAAGTACTGATGGTTCACCTAGTGTGACTTTATATTTAAATTATTATGATCCTGCACAAACCAAGCAATTAAGGCATTCAACTGCCTTGCAAAAAGGTCGGATTGGATCAGTCAATTTATTTGCCTCCAAAAAACAGGCTGAACAGAATAAAATTGTCTTGGTACATGAGTTGCTGCATGCTTTTGGGGCCTCGGACAAATATGATTTAGCGACAGGACAGCCGCTTTATCCGGTGGGTTATGCATTTCCAGATCAGCAACCTTTGTTTCCGCAAGCCAAAGCAGAGCTGATGGCAGGTCATATTCCCACTTCTCAAACGACCAGCAAAATGCCAGATGCTTTAGAGCAGACATTAATTAATGCGATCACAGCCATTGAACTTGGGTGGAAAGAATAACAACCTCCTTGTCACTGACCCCATAGCTGTTGCCAGCTTGAAGTCATGACATGAAAGTTGCATTTTTTATACAGTATGGTCAATTAAATCGCTTAAGATAAATTAAACGAACAGCATCAAGAAGAATAAAAATGAAAACAGTAGGTAATGACCTTGTATTCGATTCCTTACATCGAAACCGGAAATGGTATCTGCTCTTTGGTATCTTGCTGGTTATTTTTGGTTTGATCTTATTGGCGACCTTACCTGTGGCAACCTTATCTGCAGTATTTATATTTGGCGTGCTGATGATGGTCGGTGGGGTCTTACATATTATCGCATCCTTCAAGATTTTTGAGGGCGGTATGCGCTGGTTCTGGGCCTTATTTGGCCTGCTGTATTTAGTCGCCGGATATTTTGCTTTTACCACACCCGTGCAAACCGCGATCGTTCTAACCAATGTTCTGGCCATTATCCTGATTATTGCAGGAGTCATCCGCTTAATAAATGCCTTTGTATTCCGGCCAATGGCGGGATGGGGCTGGATCCTGTTTTCCGGCATACTGACTCTCCTGGCCGGAATCATGATCTTGCGGACACCAGATGCTCCGTTCTGGGTGTTGGGCTTGTTTCTAGCCGTTGATATTTTATTTCAGGGTATTAACTACCTGATGCTTGCTTCCTATATTCGCCGTGAGGTTCCGAAAAGTTCATCTAAGGTTTAATCCTTTGTTTTAAGAGCATTATATACACTCTTTTTGATACTGTAGAGATACCAAAAAGAGTGATCGTCGCTATATGTCAAAAATCTTTGTTCTTGCACCAGATGCCTTTAAAGAAAGTATGAGTGCTCAACAGGCATGTGGAGCAATGCAGCGGGGTATCCAGAAAGTCATTCCGGATGCCTGTATCATACAGGTACCGATGGCTGATGGTGGTGAAGGAACTGTCGATGCGCTAATTTCAAGCCTAAGGGGACAGCAAATTCCATGTGAAGTGACCGGGCCACTGTTTGAGCAACGTATTCATACCTATTGGGGTTTAATGGACGCAGGTCAAACCGCCGTGATTGAAATGGCCAAGGCCAATGGCATTCATTTATTACCACCTTCACAGCGTAATCCGATGTTCACGTCAACCTATGGCACAGGAGAGATGATTAAACAGGCATTGGATCTGGGAGTGAAAAAAATCATCATTGGGCTGGGTGGCAGTATTACCAATGATGCTGGTGCAGGGATGGCTCAGGCACTGGGCGTGCGGTTTTTAAATCATGTAGGTGAGCCAATTCAGGTCTGTGGTGGAAACTTAGATCTGGTCAAATCAATGGATTTATCTGGACTGGATCCACGTTTAGCAGATACTGAAATAATCATTGCATCAGATGTCAATAATCCGCTGTGTGGACCACATGGTGCATCGATAATCTTTGGCCCACAGAAAGGGGCAATGCCGGAAATGGTCAAGCAGCTGGATCAAAACCTTGGTCATTTTGCCGATGTAGCCGCTAGGCAGATTGGCCATGATCATCGTCATGTTGCAGGTGCGGGTGCAGCCGGTGGACTGGGTTTTGGTTTAATGGCATTCACCGCTGCCTCTATTCGTTCCGGGGTGGAACTGATGATTGAACAGGTTCAATTGAGCGAGAAAATAGCTCAGGCAGATTATGTCCTGACTGGTGAAGGTAAAATTGATTTTCAAACCAAATTCGGTAAAACACCATTTGGGGTGGCACAAGTGGCCAAACAATTGAATAAACCTGTGATTGCTTTTGCGGGTCTAGTCGGTGAAGGAATTGAGGATCTGTTTGAATCAGGATTTAGCCAGATTATTGGTATTAATCCACCAGATTGTCCTTTAGAAGAAGCCTTAAAAAATGCAGAAGTAAATCTGCAATTAGCAGTTTCGAAAGTTTGTGCTGATTTGGATTTAGTACAATAGGTTTAAAAGCTAGACATCATAGTCATTATAGACCTTGTTCTAAATAACGCTGTGCAAGTTGAATTTCGGCACTATATTCAGCTTGGTTTTGTGGTTTTGGTAGTTTGATGGCTGGCGGGATGCCAACGCCGTCAATTTCTTTACCTGCAGGGCGGTGAATATAGGTTGATGCATAGTAAATTTGAAGTTGCTTGGAAGGCGAGGTCTTTTCCATCACATTTGAGGCATCAAGAGCGCCATAGGTTGGCCGCCCCATCGTGACCACACGAGGATTTTGCTGCGCAGTTAATACAAATTGTTCGCATGAGCTACCGCAATTTTTATCGATCAAGATTACCACCTTTTGCGGTGTTGCTAAAATATCTTTGCTTGTAACCACCTCTTGCGATTCTTTGTATGAACTCATACTGACCCATTGATTTTGCTGTTCACGCATTTTTTTAATTGTTTTATTGAGATGAGTCAGTGAATCTTCATCTGTTAAAAAGCTTTTGTATGCTTCCCATCCGTCAATATTGGTAGAGGAGGCATAAATTTGTGGAGAGGTATTCCAGTACTTCGCTTCCCCTAAAATCTTATATAATACTTCAGCTGTTTGGTCACTGCCGCCATCATTGTTACGCAAGTCAATAATCAAATACGGTGCTTTTAAAAGATTATCTTGATTACTGGATACCACCTGCTGAATTTTTTCATACAGAGCATAGTCAAAAGATAAAATGGTTAGTAAGGTGGTGGAATCAGATAGTTTTTTTGTGGTAACTCTCTCAGCTTTATTTTCTGTTATCACTTCAATTGGTACTTGCGTGTCTGAAGATTGCTGTTGTGCTGCTTGTGCATCTGGATGAATACTAATACCTAAATGACCATTTCGAATGGATTTCATGAAAGGTCGAATAATTTTTTGACACTCCACAACGGTTTTTACACCCTGAAGTTTTTCTTTTTGTTGATTGAAAATCTGTTGAATCTGTTCAGGGTAGGTGGTCCATCTTTTGGCAATAATCCCTGCATCATTTTCAAGGATGAGGTGGGCGGTATATTCAAGGTCTTTTAAGCAGACTTCGGGTGTCATTTCTATAGAAACTGTTTCTGCATGTAAATTTGAATACATGCCAAAGCTCATGATCAAAGCGCTGAGTGTTTTATAGGTTGTATGCAAGTTGCAGCATCCTTGTTTTTATTAAAAAATACGAGATTTATTGAGCAATTTTTATACCAATATTTAACTTATAAAATCAAATGTAAAACATCAACTTAGTTGTATTTAAATGCATGAAACAAAAAAAGAGTTCTACAATAAATCAAAAGGAAAATAACAGCAGAACACCCAGAATCTAGCCTGCTCTGTTAAACTATCTTTCTCCCTAGTACATTGAGACACTATGAGTTTAGCCTCCCTGATAGATGAATTAAATCCGCAACAAAAGCAAGCTGCGACAACAGAAGCAAAGCACAGTTTGGTTTTGGCTGGGGCAGGCTGTGGCAAGACCAAGACCATCGTGGCACGTGCAGCTTACTTGATTGAACAGGGCGTACCAGCGAATCAAATTCAGATTCTGACCTTTACACGTCGTGCGGCGAGTGAAATCGTGGCACGGGTGGAACTGGCACTCGGTGAACAGGCCAAAGGCTTACGTGCATCAACGTTTCATACCTTCTGTATGTATCTGCTGCGCCGGATTCCAAAGGCTTTTGGACTGGAACAGTTTTCGATTATTGATCGTGATGATCAGCTGATGATGTTCCGCCTGATTCGCGGTCGTGATGACAAGAAGAACCCCAATCATTTGCCTAAGCCTCAGGAATTATGTGATTTGTATTCCTTTGCTCGGAACACCCGGCAGAAACTGAGTCTGGCTTTGGAAAAGCAGATGCCAGAATATCTGGCACTCAAAGACCAGATTGCCGACATTATGAAGGAATATGAAGCGCGTAAGTGTGCGCGTAGCTTTCTGGATTATGATGATATCCTCGCTGTGGTGGCGACTGCTTTGGCACAGTCTGAAGGGCTAGTGGAATATGTGTCCTCAATTTGTCGGCATATGCTGGTGGATGAAATGCAGGATACTAATCCATTGCAATGGGCATTGCTGGAACCGCTAAAAGATCAGATCAGTCTGTTTTGTGTTGGCGATGATGCACAGTCGATTTATGGTTTCCGTGGTGCTGATTTTGAAAATATTCACCATTTCAAGGAACGGGTACCGGATGCAAAAATTTTTAAACTAGAAAAGAATTACCGCTCAACTCAGGAAATTCTGGATCTATCTAACTGGCTGCTGGATCAGTCCGAAATCAAATATGACAAGCGTCTGGATGCGCATCGTGGTGAAGGTATCAAGCCAAAGATGCATATTTTCCCGAACGAGTTTGATGAAGCGAAATGGATCGCGATTGATATAAAAGAGCGCCATTATCTGCAAGGCAGCAAATGGTCCGATCATATGGTGCTGGTACGTTCCAGTTATGCAGCGCGACATATTGAAGCAGCCTGCATCGCGGCCAATGTTCCGTATCGATTCATCGGCGGGATGAAACTGTTAGAAACTGCACATGTGAAAGATCTGCTCAGCCTGTTGCGTGTGGTGGCGAATCCTCTGGATGATATTGCCTGGATGCGTTTTTTAACGTTGTGGAATGGTGTGGGTGATGTCGGAGCGAGTAAGCTGTCTCAGCAGCTTTTAGCTGAGCCAGAGATGGATATCATTGCCGACAAGCTAGAAAAATTTGGCAAGATTCCACTGGAAACCATTCTGATTATGAAGCAAATGGCGGTACTCAAAACCGAAGTACAGGCCTGTGTTGGTCTGGCAGTCCAAGCCATTGAAGCACAACTGGCCGAGAACTATAAAAAAGACTGGAATCGCCGTCAGGGAGATTTTGAATTGGTAAAACAGCTAGCTTCTAAACATGCTCAAGTGAGTGAATTTCTGGAAGAGTATGTGCTCGATCCGGTCTCTATTTCTGAAATTGAACGCCAGTCGGATACGGATGTAGTGACCCTCATTACCATTCACTCGGCCAAGGGTACGGAACAGAAAGTCTGTTATGTGGCCAATGTCACGCCGGGACAATATCCGCATGCACGGGCGCAAGGGGATTTCGATGATGTCGAGGAAGAGCGTCGTGTGCTGTATGTAGCGTTGACTCGTGCACAGAATGAGCTGATTCTGACCAAACAAAACCTGAATCACTGGGCGCGTGAAACGGTAGATGAGCAGGGGCGTAAAATTGAAAGCTATTTTCTCAATGATTTGACCCGCAATTTATGTGTCACAGAAACCCATTACAAAACCCGTAAACAGACTGTGAAAAGTGCTTTAATTGAACGCCAATCGATTAATTTAGATTTTGGGATTGATCTCGATTAAACTATCCCTTCTGGGTTTGACGCAAAAAGTAGAGTAGGCACGTGCTTTTTGATTATTTTTGCCTATCTTCTTAAGGTTATCCGATGAAAATTTTAGTTCGTAACTTGGCGCGCACTGTAACAGAAGCTGAATTGCTGACCCTGTTTCAGCAATATGGTACTGTTGAGTCTTGTACGCTGGTCATGGATGCAGAAACAGGCAAGTCTAAAGGTTTTGCCTTTGTAGAAATGCCACATGGCCGTGAAGCTGTTAAAGCGATTAAAGGTTTAAATACACTGCGCCTGCATGGTCAGGGGATTCGTGTGAAGCAAGCTGAAGAAAAGCCACAGGCTTAAATAACAGCTGATAAAAAAGAGCATGTATGATGCTCTTTTTTTTGCCTTTAAAAAGGCCTAGATTTTTACTGAAGGGTTAATATCAGCAGTCTGAAGTATCAAGATCATGCAGAATAGATCGACAGCGTAGACAATCTTGCATTGCGTAATGCGAGCGGACGTTTTACTTTATAAGAGCCAAAATTTGTTTTAATGCTTAGGAAATCTCGATGACACGAGTTGCTCGCTATCATGCGGACCGTACCAATCAAAAACTTTATTTCGCCCGTATGGCCTGTCAGCAGGCTGAACAGACTGATCATGTGCAGCAGGCACAAGCTCATCGTGAAGCTGCCGTATTCCATCTGCATGGGGCGCTGCTGGCCTTTTTGCAGGAACTGGTACGCTATTACCGTCTGAATGACCTGAGCCCGACGCTGAAATCGATTGAAGAGCTTATGGCGGCTAAGGGGCAGGTATCACCTGAAGTGACCGTATTACAGCATTTATCCAAAGATGGTTTTTTGGCTGAACTGAAACGTGCTTACCGTCTCTGCCAATATGCGCCAGAGCCAAGTTCGCCACAACCCGAAGACGAAACTTCTTCAAATCTCATCATTAAAGTCACACAGACACCACAAGCCTGGTTACCTGATACTGCTATATTACGAGAATGGCATCGTGACCTGACGCAGCTTATTGATGGTTTTCGTAATGAGATGGTTGAATTTTAATCTGATCAGCTGTACTTGAAATTGCGATTATTAACCCTATATCAATTACTCTAATGATGCAAAGTGCAATCGCTCTTTGCCACCATGTTGAACATGGAGGATATATGTCTATAGAACAGTTGAAAGATTTATTTGGTAATCAAGACGCGATTTTGGAACTCGTTCAACTTGAAGGTGGCGCGTTGGCATTACGAAATGCGGGCTCAAAAAAACAGCCATTAGTCATGATTCAGTTTAATGACGAGGTGAAAGCCCTGTTGGGTGATCAAACGCCTGTGATTGCACAACACATGATTCAGGCCGCTTTATATGGTTTGCTGGAACAGCAGGTCAATGAATGGCAAGCTGAAGTTGTGGATGAAGAGCCCAAATATATGAGTTAAATTGCCTACCCTGGCGAGCAGGAAAGCACACTTGAAGTGTGCTTTTTTTGTGTTTCTAAAATGAGAAAAATAGAGAATAAGAGAAAAATTAAGTCGGTTAGATTAGAGACGCAATTTGAAATTTTATGGTTTAGCGATCTGATAAATTCCAGTTCAATCAAAAAAAAGAAGTTGCCAATTCTGACAACTTCTTTAAGAAATCAGCCTGAATAATGCGTAGGCGGATGGTTATGCGCAATCTCGATCTGGTTCAAAATATGATTGCTCATATTTCTCGCCATTTCCTCTTTGGCATAGTACACCTCGCCAATATTGTCACGGCGAATCACTTCGGCTTCTTCCTTGCTTTCCGCACATAGCAGGATCTGAATAGCAGGGTTTAGGGTCTTGGCAATATCCACGATTTTATGGATATCAATAATATCCATCGGTGAGATCACCAATAGACGTGCATGCTGAATGTGAGCCTGAATCAACACACCGGGTTCAGTTGCGACACCAGAAACTGCCGCAATGCCTTTTTTACGCAAGTTCTCTACGATCTCACGGTTTTCTTCGGCAATGACTACCTTAATATCTTGCTCCATTAGAGATAAGGTAATTCGACGACCGACTTCACCATGACCCACAATCACCACCTGATCACGCAGATAGTCCTGCGAGACCTCATCCGGTAGCATGGCAAGCGGATCACCACTACGCTCCAATAAGCGCGCCAGAGACGAACGTTCGCGGATCCATTTTTGTACCGGTTCTACTGCTGAGAAAATAAACGAGTTCAGGGTAATCGAAATCAGGGCACCCGCTAGAATCAGGTTTTGTCCATCGAGTGACAATAGATTTAGCGATACACCAAGTGCGGCCAGAATAAAAGAGAATTCACCGATTTGTGCCAGAGATGCACCGACGGTGAGTGCCGTATTGATTGGGTAGCGGAAGAACAGCACCAGTGCCATCGCTGCGATGGTTTTACCAATCATGATAATACCGAGCACCGCCAACACATGAAGTGGCTGATCCATCAGGATACGCGGATCAAACAGCATACCGACGGACACAAAGAACAGAATCGAGAAGATTTCACGCAGCGGTAAGGTTTCTTCTTCGGCACGGTGGCTGAAGTCAGACTCTTTCACTACCATCCCGGCAAAGAACGCACCGAGTGCCATGGATACGCCAAAGACCTTATAAGCCCCAAAGGCAATCGATACGGCTGCAGCTACGACGGTTAAGGTAAATAGCTCACGTGAGCCTAAACGTGCCACCACCTGCATGATCATTGGCACTAAACGTTTACCAATAATCAGCATGAAAGCAATAAAGCCGGCTACTTTGAGCAAGGTAATGCCTAAGGTGATCCAGACATTCTGATCGCTACTACTGCCTTCCAGAGCCTGACCACCGAGCAGTACTGCAGTTGCGGGTAATAATACCAGTGCCAGCACCATAACCAGATCTTCCACTAGAAGCCAGCCGACTGCAATTTTCCCGTTAATGGATTCGAGCAGGCCACGATCACCCAGGGCTTTGAGAAGTACAACAGTACTGGCACAAGACAGGCTTAAACCAAAGATCAAGGCAGAGCCAAAATTCCAGCCCCAGAGCATGGAGACCCCGACCCCGAGCAGTGTCGCGACTGCAATCTGCAAGACTGCACCCGGCAAGGCAATACGCCTGACCTGCATCAGGTCATTCAGAGAAAAGTGCATCCCGACACCAAACATCAGGAACATGACGCCAAGTTCGGCCAGCTGGTTCGCCAGATGCACATCTCCAACCACGCCTGGGGTGTTCGGGCTAATCAGAATCCCGGCAACCAGATAACCAATCAGTGGGGGAAGGCGTAGACGTGCAGCGATATAGCCAAAAACCAAGGCCAAGCCAAAACCGACAGCTAACAGGATAATGAGCTCTACGTCATGTGGCACTAAACACTCCTTTAAAATAAATTTTATGAAATTTCAGTTTTTTATGGGAAATAAGCACAGAAAATGCCAGAAGAAACAGAAAGTTTATCAAGCCGCATAAAAAAAATGCAAAAAAAAACGACCGGGAAGGTCGCTTTTTTCAAAAAACTAAAATTATTTGATTTTAGCTTCTTTGAAGATTACGTGTTGACGGATTTTTGGATCAAATTTTTTGATTTCCATTTTTTCCGGCATAGTACGTTTGTTCTTAGTAGTGGTATAGAAATAACCTGTACCAGCTGAAGAAACTAAGCGAATCTTATCACGCATTGTCCTGACTCCTTACTTAGATCTTTTGACCTTGAGCACGAAGGTCAGCAACAACCTTTTCAATGCCCAATTTGTCGATAATACGCATACCTTTAGTGGTTAAACGAAGACGTACAAAACGTTTTTCGCTTTCTAACCAGAAACGGTGGTGGTGCAGGTTCGGCTCGAACCGGCGCTTAGTTTTGTTGTTGGCGTGTGAGACGTTGTTACCAACGACTGGACGCTTGCCGGTAACTTGGCAAACCTTAGACATGGTGTAACTCCATTGATTTAGCCAACAGCAAATCTGTATGGCCAGTCAAAAATAAACGGATTGAATTCATTCAAGGGGCGTTTTATATCAAAAATGCGCTTAAAAGACAAGCGATTTTGTCTAAAACGAAGCATGAGCCCGTGTGATAGCTCATGCCTTGATCATTTATCGAAGAAGTGTCTTCGAAATCAGCTTATGGATCGGCTTATTAAACGGAGGCAGAATGTATTTCAAGCTATACAGCTTAGGATTCGACATTACAGACCGTTCATGCGACAAACTGAAGAAGCCTTCTGGCCCATGATATTTACCCATACCGGAAGCACCGACACCACCAAATGGCAGGTCATCCTGTGCGACATGGGTTAATACAGTGTTTTGCCCGAAATGCCCTGAATGGGTACGCTGTGCGACATAATCAGCACGCGCCTGATCAAAGTCGAAATAGTATAATGCAAGTGGACGCGGACGGCTATTAATAAAGTCGATAACGTCGTCAATTTGATCATATTCCATGATCGGCAGGAGCGGCCCAAAGATTTCATGCTGCATGATCTGCATGCTTGGCATAACATTGGTCACGATGGTCGGTGCAATTTTACGCAGGTCTGCTGGCGATTCATTACGTGGATTGATTTCAATAATCTGCGCGCCTTGCTCACGGGCATCATCCAGATAACCTTGCAAACGATTGTACTGCTTGTCATTGATAATCGAGGTGTAATCCTGATTATGGCTGATGTCCGGATACATGCTTTCGACACAGGCTTTAAAATGATCGATAAACTCGGCAGTTTTGCCACGCGGCAGGAACATATAATCCGGTGCCACGCAGGTTTGGCCCGCATTCCAGAGCTTGCCCACGGCAATACGCTGAGCTACATCACGCAGGTCAATGGATGGATGCACTAGTACAGGGGATTTGCCACCCAGTTCCAGAATCACAGGTACCAGATTTTCCGCAGCTGCTGCCATCACGGTTTTACCCACAGCCGTTGAGCCGGTAAAAATCATCTTGTCAAAAGCCAGTCGGCAGAAGGCATCAGATACCGTACCGCCACCATTCACCACGGCAACCAGTTCTTTAGGAAAGGCTTCAGCTAAGGCTTTTTCCAGTACCTTGCCAAAAGCAGCCGATGAACTGGAAATTTTGATCATGGCATGGTTGCCCGCAGCTAACGCACAGATCAGAGGACCAATGGATAATAATAAAGGGTAGTTCCACGGTGCGATGATGCCGATCACGCCTAGAGGTTGATACTGTACCCAGGCTTTTGCCGGCTGGTGAATAATACCGACATGACGCTTGGACGGTTTCATCCAGCCGGTCAGGTTTTTGCTGTAATATTTAATATGTTCAAGACAAGTCAGTAACTCGCCAATTTTGGTTTCCCCGATAGAGCGGTTACCATAGTCTTGATTAATTGCATCGGCAAATTGATCTTGATACTTAACTAAGATACGCTTAAGCCGAGCTAAACGATCGATACGTTCCTTTGCAGTCGGCAGTGGGTAGCGTAAGTAGGCGTGTTTTTGTTGAGCCAGAATTTCATTGAGGTGCTGGCTATCAAGAAAATGTGGTGTCATTGAAGTTGTTTTTGTGTGACTGTTCATGCCGCACTACCATTATTCAAAATCGATTAATTAATTTTTAGAGCAAATACTCTAATTAGTCAAGTTACTTTGTGTGTTAGTCTACTAATGCATGAACTGAATGGTTATTTTAGGATGTCCCAAACCAAAACGTTAAAAACCAAAGAGCGTATCTTACAGCTCAGCTTGCAGTTGTTTAATGAACGTGGCGAACGATCTGTAACCACCAACCATATTGCTGCTGAACTCGGCATGAGTCCGGGTAATCTGTATTACCATTTCCGTAATAAAAATGAAATTATCAAGGAACTGATGGAGCAGTATCAGCATCAGACGCTGGAAATGCTGGCACTTCCGGAAGACCGTGCTCTGGATGCCAATGACAAGATTCATTATTTTCAGGTACTGAGCAGTCAGCTTTGGGCTTATCGTTTTCTGCACCGTGATGTATACCATCTGGTCGAAAATAACGAAGATTTCCGCAAGCTTTATCCGCGTTTTGCCGGACAGGTGATGCAGCAGGGACAAAAAATTTATAAAGCCTTCGTAAATGCCGGCCTGATGGAAATGACCGATTCAGAAATTGAAGCGCTGATCATTAACCTCTGGATCGTGCTGACCAACTGGACCAACTTCCTGTATATGTCGGGTCATATTACCGATTCCAACACTCTGGAAGAAAAATGGGTCTGGCAGGCACTGCGTCAGATGGTGTTCCTGGAAGGTGCTTATCTGCGTGGTGAAAGCCGTCAGACGTATGAAAGCTTACTTAACTCGTTCGGTTCTTCAGAGCTGTTTGCCAGTCTGTCGTCGCCTAAACCGCCTGAATCTGAACAAACTATTCAGAATATCTAAGAAACGCGTTAGAATACTCGGCTTATTTTTTTAATTTAACTAATTAGTGACCTTAACCAACATGAATATGACGACTGCTAATACCGCACGTTTATTGATTACTTGTGAAGACAAGCCAGGCATCGTGCAGGCTGTTTCAAGCTTCTTGTATCATCAGGGTGCCAACATTACGGCGCTTGATCAATACGCGACAGCAGCGCAGGGCGGACGTTACTTCATGCGTGTTGAGTTTGAACTGGACAATCTGCAAAGCCGTAAAGAAAGCCTGTTGCAGACTTTTGCTGGCAATGTTGCAGAGCGCTATGGCATGCACTGGCGTCTGGCACTGGTCAGTGATGTGAAGAAGGTCGGTATTCTGGTTTCTAAAGTCGACCATGCATTGCTTGAACTGCTATGGCGTCATGCACGCGGCGGTCTGCCATGTGAAATCACTAAAGTAGTATCGAACCACGAGACTCTACGTGAATCAGTAGAAAACTTTGGTATTCCGTTTGAAGTGGTTCCGGTGACCAAAGAGAACAAACGTGAGGCCTATGCACAGATTGATGAACTGATGCAGGGTAATGACCTGCTGGTATTAGCCCGTTATATGCAGATTCTGGATGAAGAATTCGTAAGTAAATGGGAAATGAAAGTGATCAATATTCATCATTCATTCCTGCCAGCATTCGTGGGTGCCAATCCATATAAACAGGCTTATGACAAAGGTGTAAAATTGATCGGTGCAACTGCACACTATGTGACAGCCGATCTGGATCAGGGTCCAATCATTGAGCAGGATGTGGAGCGTGTGAACCATGACTTTACTGTGGAACAGCTGCGTGAACTGGGTCAGGACGTTGAACGTAATGTGCTGGCACGTGCAGTGAGATGGCATCTGGAAGACCGTGTGATTGTCGACGGCAATAAAACTGTCGTGTTCCAATAAGCGCTTGCATCTCTGTTTAAAAAAGGCATACTTTAAGTATGCCTTTTTTTGTTTGAAACAAAAATAATGGAGAAAAGTGGGATTAGTAGTTGCAAATGAAAACACTTCTCATTTATTATTGGCGTACTTTAATTGTGCTAACCGATGAGCTTGATAGTTTGTTTCGTATCATCTCTTCGAGGTAAATAGATTTAATGAGTCAAGTTGCTGCTCCCATGACACCACCACCGTCAAATCAGATGAAAAAGAAAGTCGTTTCTATTCTGGCGGCGGTTCTGGTTGGACACGTGGGTCTCTTATGGGCAGTCAGCCAGATGGAAGCACCTGAACTGAAACAGGTCGATAAAGAACCTTTAAAGGTTCGTTTCGTCAAACTTCAGGAAGCCCCAAAACCTTTACCACCGAAGCCAAAGCCGCCAGAGCCTAAACAAGAGCCACCAAAGCCGAAAGAAGTTAAAATTGTAGAAAAACCGCTGCCACCGCCACCCAAAAAAGTAGAAAAAATTGAGCAGGTGAAAAAAGCAGAAACGCCTAAACCTGTTACTGCACCGCCAGTTGAAGCCAAACCGGCACCAAGTCCAGTGGTTCCTGCGGTCGTGACTGAAACTAAAAAAGTGGCACCTGCGCCTGCACCGGTCGCGCCACCAGCACCTGTCGCACCGCCGACTCCACCTGCACCGAAAAGTGTTGCAATTGGCGGCGGCGTATCTTGGCAGCGTGCACCAAAAGTGTCGCTCTCGGCAGGAGAATTAAAATCAGCCTGTTCATTGGTGGTGGATGTATCTGCAAATGAGCAGGGGAAAGTGGTCTCTGCGACCGCACGAAATTCGAGTTGTAGTCCGGCCGTTACGCGCAAAGTTGAATCAGCGGTACGTCGTGCACAACTGACCAAATATGTTGAAAATGGTGTGGCTTATCCAACCCGAGTGGAACAGCCTTTCGATTTTCAGATTACCAAATAACGGCTAACCCATTAGGAGTTCGAATATGAACTTTTCAGTTTATTGGCAACACGCTGATGCAGTCAGTAAAACACTGTATTTCGTGTTATTGGCAATGTCGATTGCGACATGGACCATTTTTGTGCTGCGTTTAATGGGCACTCGCCAACTTAAACAGATTGCCTATGCTCAATTATCTAAAGCATTAGGACAATTGAAAAATAAAATGACTCCTTTGGCATTTGAACAACGTAAAGCTGTAGCTGAGCAGGCTTTATTGCGTCAGATCGCATTAGAAAAAGGTAATGCGGAAAAAGGTGTATCTGTCTTGGGTACCATCGCTTCAATTTCACCCTTTGTCGGTCTGTTCGGTACAGTATGGGGGATCTTCCACGCACTGGTTGCCGTGGGTAAGAGCGGTCAGGCAGGTCTGGCACAAGTAGCCACTCCCGTGGGTGAAGCGCTGATCATGACCGGTCTGGGCCTGGCTGTGGCAATTCCTGCGGTACTTGCATATAACATCTGTGTACGTGTTAACCGTACTTTAAGCAATGAACTGCAAGACCATGCACATAGCTTATTGATTGATACCATGTTGCAACAGGACTCTTCTGCAAAGAAGACTGATGCGAAAGTAACACAAGACAGTTTAGTTGGAGGTCAAGCTTAATGGCTTTTCAATTGGGTGAAGACAACGATATAGGCATGAATGAGATGAATCTCATTCCCCTGATCGACATCATGTTGGTATTGATGATCATCTTTCTGGTGACAGCGACCGTTGCGAACCCATCAATTCCATTAACCTTACCGCAAACCACTGCAGAAATTATTGACCTGCCACCGGAAAATGTCACCATTAGCATCAATGCAAAAGGTGATGTAGCATGGAACGGCGATGTGCTGACTCTGGAACAGCTTGAAACCCGTTTCAATGAGGCGAGCCAGGCAGAGCGTCAACCGACCATCGTATTGAAAGCAGATAAAGAATCACGTTATGACACCGTTGCTCAAGTGATGTCACGCGCGAGTGGAGCCGGACTCAGCGATATTGCTTTTGCAACCGATAATTAATTTTTTGCTCTCAATGAAAAAAGCGACTGATCTCAGTCGCTTTTTTATTGCCTTAATTTAATAGGGCATTTGATCAAGCAGAATCCAGTTTAATGAGTTTTAAGCAGCGTCATAAACTTGTGTTGTAATTTGTTCAACTTAGGTGGAATCGCAAAATTACAGTAGCCCTGATTCGGATTCTTGGCAAAGAAATTCTGATGATATTCTTCGGCAGGGTAGAAAGTCGGTGCAGGGCTAAGTTCAGTCACAATATTCAGCCCTTCAGCTTTCAATGAATCTATTGTGAGCTGTGCAGTTTCTTTTTGCTCATCATTAAAATAATAAATCACAGAACGATATTGCGTGCCGACATCATTGCCCTGACGGTTTAATGTCGTTGGATCATGGGTTGCGAAAAAGACTTCGAGCAACTGACTATACGTAATCTGATTTTCATCAAAATCGATCAGGATCACTTCGGCATGATTGGTATCACCGCCACAGACTTGCTCATAGGTTGGATTAGGATTTTGTCCGCCCGCATAGCCACTGACGACCTTCTGTACGCCCTGAAGCTGTAAAAATACTGCTTCGGTACACCAAAAGCATCCACCACCAAATAGTGCTTGTTGCATGGTTAAGTCCTCATCATTGTAGAGTGCTGATTATTGAATGTTCATATGAGTATGAAAGATATAAAGCCTGCATGACACAGGCTTTTTGTAGTCAGAACTTAGCGAGGCTGTACTGCACTTTCTAACTGGATGAGTAAATTGCCATGACGGTCCATTAATTTCAGGGTTTTACCATAGACCTGATAATGGGTCACTTTGCTCAGTGCCTCCTTAAATTTCTGATCCAGACCTTCATTATCTAGACAAGCCATTTCAGTACTCGCTATCTGGCTTAAGTTAAGGGTGTCTTTGCCGGCAGTGTAGCTGCCCATGACACGGTTACAGCCATCTGCGCCAGACACGCGTTGAGTCGCTGCATCGAATTGCAGACTTGGAATATTGCGTGCTGTCGGTGCTGTAGTAATTTCGGTATTGCCAATCTGGTTCACAATCCAGGTACGATTTTGCAAGAGCTGTAAATTATTTTCAGTTTTGACTGATGAGGTACTCGGTACGGTTTCACAACCTGACAGCGTAAAAACTGAACCTAAAATCATGATTGCTGTTAATTTTTTTAGCATGCGAGAGACTCTAATTCTGAGTTAGCTATTTGTATATAAACAAAAAAATGCAATATACGCCAGTTGATTTTGTATCTTTCTTTAAGTTGGATAACTTGGAAAATTATCTGGAACTCGGCTCAGGTAGGCCTTGACGCAGGCGTTGTGAATACTCCTGACTGGAGATCTGACCGGTATCTCTAACTCGTGGATTAACGTGTGCACGCTGATACCAGGTTTGTATATCCCAGCGTTGATCTAGCGCTTTTAAATCATATAAATAATTAGGTAAATATCCAGAAGCCAGCAAGCGGTAATCTGAAGGAAGCTGTTGTTGAGATACTGCCTGAGCCATATCAAAGACCAGCGTCGTGCAGTTACTGCTCAAGGTGTTATACCATTTAGGTTCTTTGGCCAGTTCATCAGCCTTACGCAGATATTCTTTAAATAGGGCCTGAGCTTCTGCTTGCGGCATTTTGACCGGAAAAAAGTAAACCTGCTCACCACGAATATTGCTACGCGTATATACAATATCTTTCTCATCTGAGGCGACCAAACTCAGTTCATATTTTCGGAAGAAGCCACCAATAGCAGAAAATTTCTCATCCTTTTCTTTGCGAATTTCGATCGAGAAGGCGAGCGGTTTCTGATTGGCAAAATTAAAACTGACCAGCGTATGGGCAATTTTAGGTCCCATCCAGTAAGAGGTAATAATGTTTACCCCGGTAATGTCGTTTAGATCAAAACTCCGGCTTTCCCAGCGTTCGGTATATTGACCCTCTGCTTGCCAGTCAAAATTACGGATATT
The DNA here is from genome assembly GCF_013418535.1 of Acinetobacter sp. YH12137. Lineage (NCBI taxonomy): Bacteria > Pseudomonadati > Pseudomonadota > Gammaproteobacteria > Moraxellales > Moraxellaceae > Acinetobacter > Acinetobacter sp. YH12137. The sequence goes on from NZ_VPBW01000036.1 coordinate 23,670, forward strand.
GTGCAAGGTGACTTGATTGCCTTGCTGCTCATAGGAGAGCAGTCGGGAAACTTCAGGATTCCAGTCACGATCCTGACGAGGTTCTATGCTTAAATAAGCCAGTAAGCTGACCAGAAAGGCTAGCAGATAAAGCACTGTATCCACCTGGCGGGAAATCAGATGCTTGGTGAAATAAATGCCCAAGACCACACAGGCAAATAGAAGCCAGAGACCGATCAGAATGATGCTGCCAATTTTACCCAAGGGTTGTTGCACCCAGAGCATCAGGCTCAGCCAAAGACTTGAACACAGGACAAATACACTAAACAGACTCCCTAATAACCACAGGCTCCAATGCTTTTCTGAATTTTCTTGTCCTTGCATGTTCAATCTTTTATAGAAAATAGGCTTTATTTTCTGTATGTTGCGAACTCAAATGCAATACCGGTTTTGTCATCGATATGTTGTTCTGATGCAACTTTTTTGAACTGGGCCGGAATTTCCGGATAGTAGGCGTGACCTTGCACATCCAGTTCAACATGGGTCAGTTCCAGACGATCAGCGATCTCCAGAGTCTGTTTAAAGATTTCACCACCGCCAATAATAAAAATAGCATTCGGTTTTTCTGAAGTCTGCACATCGGCCACGGCTTGAGTCAAGGCATCTTCAATCGTATGCGCGACTTTGACGCCTTCAAAAGACCAGTCAGGATCGCGGGTAATCACCCAGTTCACACGTTTAGGCAGCGCACGGCCCATCGACTCAAGCGTTTTACGGCCCATGACAATCACGCCACCCTGGGTAATTTCCTTAAAGTGCTTGAGATCTGCTGAGATATGCCAAGGCAGATCATTGTCTTTACCAATACAGCGCTGCTGATCCATTGCCACGACATGAACGACTTCTAAATCCTGAAATGCCATACCCATACTCAAAAACAGATAAAAATTATTGCTATTAAAATGCAAAATCCCACTTTAAGCAAAGTGGGATTTGAATATTTTCCGGGGCTTAACCAGAATTAAACTGCAACTGGTGCTTTAATTCCTGGATGTGATTCATAACCGACAATTTCAATATCTTCGAATTTGAAATCAAACAGGTCTTTAACTTCAGGATTCAGTTTTAACTGGCATAGGCCTAAAGGCTCACGACTGAGTTGAAGTTTGGCCTGTTCAAAATGATTGGCATATAAATGCGTATCACCGCCCGTCCAGACAAAATCACCGACATCCAGATCACACACCTGTGCAATCATATGAGTCAATAGGGCATAGCTGGCTATATTAAATGGAACGCCAAGAAATTTTATGCCCCCATTTTTATGCACACTGCGTTTAGACATAAGGGAATGGGTATCATTATGTCACTGTGCATTTTTTATTTTGCATATTCAGTCTATCTTAAACAAAATAATTGAGCCTAGAGATGGCTTCGAAAAAGTATAAAAATTGCTTCTGTGTTGAAAATTAGTGCCAAAGATTTACTGCTTTAAAATTAAATCGTCTATTACATTCGTCAGTAGTTGCTTGTTATGACGTTGAATTAAACGTGCATCCATTCCTAAAGAAATGGGTTTTTCAACATCTAAAACTAGATGATCTCCAATAAATAGCATTTCTGACATTTCACAGTTGAAATGGGTCTTAATAACTTCATAGATATAATCTTCAGGTTTTATAGCCCCAATCTCATAACTTAAAAAAAGTGCATCAAATACATTTGGAAGCAGCTTTTTAAGTTGCTCTCCGTAAGGCATGGCTACATTAGAACATAGTGCAATTTTAAATCCATGCTCTTTTAATATTTGTAATGTGGATATCGTATCTTTATAAAGTTCAATTGTACTTAACTCAAATAGAAGATCATCGTTGATTTCGTGCAAAAGTTGAGTTGGAATATTTTCTCCAAAGAGCATAGCTAATTGTGCAATATCAACAGGATTAGACATAATAACACTTGCATCTTTGGTGCTTGGTTTTCTACCATTATCTTTTAGCCACTTCATTAACTTGCGATATGGAGATCGGCTTGTACCGATTTTTACAAGTGTACCGAAGGCATCAAAAATAATGACTTTAGGAAGGTGATTCATCATTCTTACTATGGATACTAAATTTATATTTTAAGTAGAAGAGTATGGAAAATGAAAAACTAATTTAGCTAAAGTTTTTAAATCTCTTATATTTTCAAACTTAGAAATTACTATCAGTTTTTCTTCAAAAATACTTCTAATTTCTGTTTCTTCAGAAACCAAATAAAAAGGTTTAAGATCTCCAAAATTATTCATAAAGACTCCCCATTTAAAGGCCCTTTTAAAGTCTTTCCATCCTCTTTTATTATCTACTAAAAGACTGATAATCATATAAGATTCTAAGAACTCTATCATCTTATTTGCTGCTGTATAACGTATTGTGTCGAAGGCGCTTCGCATATTTTCAAGAGATTGAGAATATTCTTTATGTTCAAATAGAAAGACTGCATCAACCCAATTTTTAAGCCATGGGCTGAGAGAGTCATTATTAACTCTATTGTATTGTTCTAACCACACTTCATAATTTGATTCCGAACCCTTTATAAGCTGATAACCATGAATCATATTCTCAATATTTTCTTCAAGGGGTTTCATTATTTTTTCAGCTTTTCCTGTTAACCCTAAGTACCGATGTATGCGTACAGTTGCTGAATGATAAGGTTTATCTTTAGGTATCCAAAGTTCTAATAATTGTCTAACAGTAAACTTTTCCTGCATTTCTAAAAGATTTTTATGACATCTCTGATCATAAGCAATAAGAAGCTCAGTCAAAAAAAACTCTTTTTCTTCTAAGCTCATTGAATTTAGTTCTTTAATAGGTTCCTCAAATAAAATGAGAAAATCTCTTTTTACTGCAGAATAAGCTTGTATGAATAAACCTATATATCTTGTTTTAAAAGAATCACCATATGTTGATGACAATATATTACTGCAGTAGGTCAGGAATCTAGCGATTAAAAGAAATAGGGTATATGTATCTGCTAATTTAGTATTAATCCTTTGTTTTTTAAAAGCTCTATGGAAGGTGCTGAGAATTTGAGAGGTACTCGGCAGTTGAACTTTTCCAGTTAACCAATTTTTGACATTATTTAGGTCTTTATCAGTTTGATCTACATCATCAAGTTGATGAAATGTTTGATATGTAATTTTTTCGGAATCATAAATCCAAGTCATAGCATGGACTAAAGGATTTTTTTCTGAATTGTCTAACCAACCTAATAAGTCGGGTGCTTCAGGATACGAGTCATTTAATAGATATTTGTAGTAAATTTCTGAAGGGAAACATAGACGTGCAATATCAACAATGAATCTTTCAATAAGATTTTCTATATTTTGTTTTTTATTTAAAAACGTATGCTCTTGTAATATTATTCTTAAATAGCCTTTAAATAATTCAACTATTGGATTTACAATAATTTTTTTAAATTTTTCTTCCACAACAAGAGATGTAAGTGAAGAGAATATTTCCTCACTGTAATGATTAAAATTTTCTAAGAAGTTACATTCTTTTTCTTCTGCTAAACGCTTTAGATTTTTATGCAAGCTTTTAGGTTTAATAGAAATATCTAAAATCTCTTCACCTTTTGTCGGGATGAGACCAGTAGCATTATAAAAAAACTTTAATAAATCGCCTTGTGAAGGAAAAGCAACAGGTTTCATAATTTATTCAACTTCTTTAAAGGTTTTAGCTAGGTACTTTTAAGTACCTAGCTGACTTTTACTTTTTAACTTGTGGATTTAGTTGTGTACCACGGTTACCTTGATTCTGATCATATGTACGATTAGTACCTGATGTTCCTTTATTTGCATTACTAATATCTGCATTGTGATTGCTAGTAGATTTTTTAGACATAATATTTACCAATTAAGTAATAGTGAGATTTGATAATAGGCAGATATCTAAAAAAAATTAAAAAAAAATGGCGACATGTTTTTTTCGTTATATTTTTTACTAAATAATTATCAAGATCTTTGTGCAACACAGCCTATCTTGAGTATATTTTTGATGTGTGCTTAAAAAACAGGAGGGTTTAACTTGGTAAACTATACATACTCATTAGGAGTTTACCATGAGCAAGAAACAGAAGACTTACACCGCAGAATTTAAAGCTGAAGCCATAAAAGCCATTG
>NZ_VPBW01000037.1:0-24992 GCF_013418535.1 Acinetobacter sp. YH12137
GCAAAGCACGTAGTGTTCATGGATTTCTAGGAGGGATTTACGCGTCCTTGTGTGCATATCAACTGATCCATAAAAATAAGCCAACAATTCAAATTATGAAGTCATCGGCTTAAGCAGGATTCGGGTTTTTTAAGCTGTTGCTGCAGCGTTGCGATTTTACCGAGCTTTTCAGTAGCAATTTTCTCTTTACCAAATGCACGAGCCAAGACATGGGTACGTTCCGTCAGATTGGCAATATATTGGCTAGTATTTGGAGAAAGGTCTAAAGTCGGAGCAATACCTTTAACAGCCTCGGCTTTAGAAGCCGAACGGCCACCGACAATAATCAGGTCGGGTTTAGCAGCTTTTAGTACATTGAGATCCGGTTCAAACAGAGAACCAGCTTTGGTGAATTTGTCCTGCTGGTATTTGCTTAAGTTGCCTACAAAGTTTGCTGCAGGCACCAGTTAAGCTTCAAGCCCTAGTGCATTCAAGGTATCCAGTGCCGAAAGGTCATATACTGCGATCTTTTTCGGGGCTTTTTTGAGTTGAATATTTTGGTCTTTATAGTCGAAAGTGACCTGTGCAGAAACTGTAAAAGAAGTTGTCAGTCCTAATATTGTGGCAAGTGCTAAAGTCTTAAATTTCATGTTTATTCCTCTAAATTCGCGACAAGATTAGCATAATTGGTAGAAATGAAAATCATTTTCATATGTGAATGATTAAAAAAGGGATAATGGCTATCCCTTAACCATTCAAAACTTTAGAAGGGGATTTGGGTCAGTTTATTCAGGAAATGCGGAATAAGCCGCGGCTCCAGAATAATCGTCATCACCACACCATAAGCTGCACCCCAAAGATGGGCACTGTGGTTGATATTGCTGTTGCCGCGCTTGCCCGACCAGATGCTATAGGCCACATATAAAACAGCAAAAATAATCGCAGGGACTGGAATAAAGAATACGAAAATCAGTTTCCATGGCTCAAATAGAATATAAGCGAACAGAACCGCGGATACTGCACCGGAAGCACCCAAGCTGGCCCAGCGCGCATCATTTTTATGTTTCAGATAACTTGGCAGAATCGCTGCAACCAGACCACCTAGATAAAACAGGATAAAGCCCAGATCATATAAATACTGGCGATAAAAACTTTCAATAATGCTGCCGAAAAAGAACAGCGTGATCATATTGAATAGTAAATGCGTGCCATCTGCATGGATAAAACCATGGGTAATGAAACGGTCATATTGACCACGTTGCATGGCAGGCGGCCAGAAAATCAGACGATTCATTACCGTTTCTTTTGAAAAAGCAATAAAAGAAACAATACAGGTGATCAGAATAATAGTGACGGTATGATTAAAAGGTAAATCAAGCATATAAGTAATTCTGGTTCTATCTATTTGACAATGATCATGCCATTAAAACAAATCTAAAGTGCGACTTTTATAATAAATCCGACAATTTTGGTTGAATTTTTATAATTACCCCGCATCTTCAGTTAAAATAGCAGCTTCAGCTTGAGGAAATTATTGTTATGTCGACTGAGAACAGCAACACTCCGGTTGCAGAAGAAATTCCAAATCTTTTGATTACACCGACAGCACAAGAGTATTTAAAGGATCTATTGGACAAACAGAATACACCAGGTATTGGCGTACGTGTGTTTGTAGAAAATCCGGGTACACCGCGCGCTGAATGTTGCATGGCTTATAGTGCACCTGATGAGGTTGTACCTACAGACTATAAGCAGGAATATCCAGATTTTCCGGCCTATATTGACTCTCCGTCAATTCCATACTTGCTAGATGCAGTTATTGACTACAATAAAGACCGTTTTGGTGGTCAGCTGACTTTCCGTGCACCAAACTCTAAAGTGCCACGTGTCGGTCCTGATGCCTCTGTAGAAGAGCGTATTACATACGTGCTTCAGTCAGAAATTAACCCGGGTCTTGCAGGTCATGGTGGTAACTGTGCACTGGTCGAAGTGGTTGAAGATCCTGAGCATGGCTTAACTGCAGTTCTTAAGTTTGGTGGTGGTTGCCAGGGCTGTTCAGCAATTGATGTGACTTTAAAACAAGGCGTTGAAACAACCTTGAAACAGCATATTCCTGAATTGGCACGTGTGGTTGACCAAACTGACCATACCCAAGCTGAAGGTGCTTATTTCAAATAAGTCTCTAATAAAATTAGCTTGTAAGAAATACCTCGAATGCTCGGGGTATTTTTTTATCTAGATTTAATAATGATAATAATTATCAATACTAATTGTATTTATAGTTACATTTGATACAATGCGTCACAATTCCAGCAATATTTCTTCATAAATCAACTTTTGGGGCACCTTCGAATATGAGTAAGCCGTTTATGAAATCGACTTTGGCCTTTGCAGTGCTTTCAGCATTAGCTGTTTCAGTACAAGCACAAGACCAGGTAACTGAAGAACAAAAAGCAACATTACAGACTGAAACTACTAAATTGCAGACCATTGTGGTAACCACAGCGGGCGGTTTTGAACAAAATATTGCAGATGCACCTGCTTCTATTTCAGTCATTACCGCGGAAGAATTACAAAAAAAATCATATACAGATGTAATTGATGCTGTAAAAAATATGCCAGGCGTCTCTGTGCAAGGTGGCGGCAATAATAAAGAGATTACAATCCGAGGTATGGGTGCAACCTATACGAAATACCTTGTTGATGGCAGACCAATTAGCGCCGGTAGGGCAGTGAATGGTAATGGTACAGACGGTGGGAAAATTGGTGCATATTTACCACCAATTAACATGATTGAACGTATCGAAGTCGTACGTGGTCCAATGTCATCACTTTATGGTTCAGATGCTATGGGTGGTGTAATTAATATTATTACTAAAAAAGCGTCTGCTAGTAATTGGTATGGAAGTATTTCTCCTGAATATACGAAGTCTGATAATGATTATGCAAATGATAGTTATGGCGTCAGCATGTATGTCACAGGCCCATTAATTCAAGATAAATTATCTTTAAGTATAGATGGTAACTTCCAGGGGAATGACGAAAGTGACTTTGTCGGTGGAGAAGGGCAAAAATCTGGTTCAAGTGAGTCTGAGAAGAAAGTGAGAAAGCTCGGTACTGAACTGGTTTGGAATGTCGATGAACATAACGATATTGGTTTGAGATATGATTTTACAGGGCAGCAGTACACTACAACACTGGGTAAAAGTGTGGATGTTGCCACTCAAGCCTCTATCAATGAAAATGAGAAAAATCTATATACCTTAACGCATAAAGCACGTTACGATAATTTTACCCTTGATTCATACTATCAAGATGAAACAACTAAAAAAGTTTATAGTGGTGTCGTTGCTGACGAAAAAAATGAAGAATTAAAAGTCTTTAATACACAAGGCTCATTTTTTTTGGGTAACCATGCATTAACAGTGGGTGGTCAATATCAAAAAGAAAAAATCACTGATACCACAAATGGTCTAGCCGATATTACTGGGGTCACTTCACTCGACCGTTGGTTATTTGCTTTATATGCAGAAAATGAGTGGAGCATTACCGATGATTTCGCTTTAACTGTGGGCGCCCGATACAATAAAGATGAATACTTTGGTGGTGAAATTACACCGCGTGTCTATGGTGTTTATCATTTAACTGATGCTTTAACTTTGAAAGGTGGTGTAAGTACAGGCTATAAACAACCAACGATTAGCCAAATTTCAGAAGGTTTTGGTAGCAGAACAGGAAAAGGCAGTGCTGTCATCATTGGTAACCCTGATTTGTCTCCAGAAAAAAGTACGAGCTATGAATTCGGATTTAACTATTCGGCTCCTGAACTTGGTTTAACAAGCAGTTTAATGGTCTTTAAATCTGATTTTAAAGATAAAATTGTTGAAGATCGTTTATGTGACACGCCAGGAACAACAAATAGTTCTCCTGTAGAAGAATGGAAATGTTCGGCAAATGGCAAGCCATATCGATTTGTTAGCCAAATGAAAAACGTTTCCGATGCAGAAATGAAAGGTGCTGAATTCACATTAGACTATGATGTACTGGATAATCTTCACGCGAGTACAAGTTATACTTATACAAAAACTGAGCAAAAAAGTGGCGAATTTAAAGGCCAGCCTTTGAATAAAATGCCAAAACATATGCTGAATGTCGGTCTGGATTATGATGTTTCAGATACCTGGACGACCTGGATGGACTATAATTACCGTGGCAAAACCAGTGATTATTTAAGCCGTACTTCTATGGATAATGGGACACCGGGATATGGTACTTTTGATGCCGGTGCAGTCTTTAAAGCGACAGATAACTTAAGTTTGACTGCTGGTATTTATAACATTGCCAATAAAGAAATTACCAATGGCGATTATGACATTGTACTTGATGGTCGTAGATACACCGTGGGTATGAATATCAAATTCTAATTCATAGATATGAAAAAGCCGCTCTCGAGCGGCTTTTTTTAGTCTTCAATCTTTAAAATTTTTAAGGTATTTTCAGCATAATAGAATTTTTCCAGATAGGCACGGGCACGTTCACGCAAATAGCCCTGATGAATCATCTGCTGAATAATCGGTGTCAGCAATTCATTCAATTCATGTTGAATCAATGCTTCATCAATATTTAGATCACGCAATAACTGGTCAAAGGTATGTTCCTGATTGCGTACATACCAGGTATAAATCCCGTCATGCAGTTGCTGCTGCATATATTCCGTCTGGCGCATATGATCCCAGATCTCGTGCCCTAAACTCACCGTCTGGTTCAGATCCTGGGTTTCAATATAGTTCTTGAGTACGGAAAGCGGCATGTCTTTAATCTTATGCCAAAGATTGGCCTGAAAATGATACAGCTTTTCATCATCGAAGTGCTGATTTAGCACATGCTCACTCATCTGGCTAAGTTTTAAAATATTTTTTTGCAAATAACGGGCGACCGTGTTGTCCAGACTGGTATCAGTGACATTTTCCAGAACAGATTTTCCCATTTTCATAAAACGGGAAACGCCCGGCACACTCTTGGCTATTACAGAATTGTCCAGATAATCCTGAATCGAATGCTGGATCAGTTGCGTAATCATGGCCGAGAAAGCAGGGTTATTCACCACCGCTTTGATTAGGCGCTGACGATGACCACTTTTGCTGGCCACATATTGTGCAATTTTATCAATGGTCAGTACCGGAATGACATCTGCAATTTTGGTTGTATCATTGGCTGGATGAACCAATGCGAACCGGATATGTTCGGCAATCTGCTCAATCAGAAAAGAACTGGCAGCAGTATCCAGAATCTGCTTTTGTAGTAGCTGATTGATCAGTTCACAGCTCCACAGATCTTTAAGCGACTGCTTGCGCAACCAGAGATAAAACTCATGAAACTCGCTTTGAATGGTTTCAGATTGAGAAAATACCTGATCAAGAAAATCAAGTTGAGCATCAATCAACTGCTCAATCATCGGGTGTTTCTGCATAACTTCTCTGAAACTTAATTGAAAGGAATGAGTTTATCAGCAAGTGGATTTTTTAGGGTCTGTGTCTTGGCCAGGAAAGGCAAATAATGTTGGGCAACCTGTTTCTCTGCTTCCAGAATCGGCATATGACCAACATTATTTAAAATTACCGGAGTTTCAGCACGTTTCAATAAAGAATATAGCTCTTTCACCACTTCGACATTAATAATTCGATCCTGTTTTCCCCATAAAATTAAAGTCGGGGCTTCCACTGTACGGGTCAGACGGGCAAAGGTATCAGGCGTATACAGCCGGTTGAGCATTACCACCTGATCAATCGATTTGCTGGTTTGTTCCGAACGGGCAATCAGCAATTTTTCTTGTGCATGTCTAAGCTGGTAAGGCAATGCTGGTGGATTCTGCATCAGCTGTTTGGAGACATCTTCCAGATCGCCCGGTTTACTGACAATCAGATCTTTGAGCGCATGTGGGTCTTTGGTATAAGGCGTATTGCCCATTTTATAGATGCCGGCACTATTTACTAGAAACAGGCTTTGGGTATCGAAAGGGTATTGGGATGCATAAACTGTCGCAATTGAGCCGCCCAAAGAATGACCGGCCACATGCAGATTCTTTTCAATCTTCAGGGTTTCGACAAAAGCACGTAATTGCGAAGTGACATTGGGTACAGACAAGTCAAAATCTGCTGGAATCCGGGTATCGCCATTGCTCGGCAAATCCGGAATGATGACATGATAATACGGAGTCAAAAACTGGGCGACACGATTCCAATTGTCGCGTGTGCCTGCTAGGCCATGAATCAGGATAATCGAGGGTTTGTTTTTTGCACCGCCTTCGCTATAACTCCAAGTCACATCCCCGACTTTCAAGGTTTTGGATTGTAGACCCGCCTGGATGCGTTGCTGGCTCAGGTAAAGCTGTAAAACTTCGGCAGATTTGGCTTTCGGTGGCGTAAACAGATATTGGCTATGGCTCAGGCTAGATAGGCTAAGACCCAGAGCGACTAAAGTGGAATAGATAATTTTTGAGCGCAATTTTATTATTTTCTTCATTAGCACTGTCCCCTGAAAAAACTGAGCAAAAACGCTCAAAATACTTCCGTGTTATCGATTTGCAATTTATAGATGAATCAAATCGTAATCTTTCACTTATTTTAAAGCATTCCTTAATATTGTACATCTGTTAATTATTAGCTTGAGCAGAAAAACTGCTCAAAAAACGTGATGAATTTCACAGAAAAATTCCCAGAACAAGAAATCATCAAAGCGCTAAAAATTTTACAGCTAATTTTTTTTGCAAGTGACATTCAAAAAATCTAGCAGTAAGATATTCCCACTAAAAACATCGATGGTAAAAAAGAATGCTCACAGCTCAGGAAGCTATAGATCGTCTTAAAAAGGGTAACCAGCGCTTTGTCAATGGTGAAACGCAGCATTTAAAATTATTATCGCATCAGCAACGTGCTGAAATGGCAGAAAGTCAGGAACCATTTGCTATTGTTTTAGGATGTTCAGATTCACGTGTACCTGCAGAAATGGTCTTTGACCAGGGTCTGGGTGATCTGTTTGTCATTCGGGTAGCAGGTAATATTGTTGCACCGTCTCAGGTCGGCAGTGTCGAGTTCGCAGCAGAAAGCTTTGGCTGTCCGATTGTGATTGTCTTGGGTCATACGCATTGTGGCGCTATTCATTCAACAATTGAAGCATTAACCAATCCGGCAACACCGCCATCTGCAAATCTAATGTCAATCGTGAACCGTGTACGTCCATCAGTTGAAATTCTAATGCAGACTGAACTGAAAGATGACCTGAATAAACTATCTAAACATGCAGTCCGTTCCAATGTATTTGCTTCAGTAAATCAATTACGTCATGGTTCTGCAGTTCTGGAAAGCCTGATTGCTAAAGGTAAGCTACAGGTGATTGGTGCAGAATATTCACTTGAAACCGGTGAAGTAACTTTCTTTGACTTCTAAGAAAATTTTAAGATTTAATTCAGTTAAAGGCGCCTTAGAGGGCGCCTTTAATATAAGAATAAGCATTATTTAATAAAATAGTCTGGGCTTTGGTGTTGGGATGAATCTGATCCTGTTGCATCAGACTTTTATTACCAGCGACGCCTTGCATAAAGAAGGGTAGTAGTTTGACCTTATACTGCTGACTGACCACCTTATAGTTATTTTCAAAAGCCTTACTATATGCCTGGCCATAATTTGGTGGCATTTTCATTCCAAAAACAACCACATTCGCCTTGGCTTTCTGACTTTGTTGTACCAGAGCTGCTAAATTCTTTTGAATCATTTGGGGTGGCTGTCCACGCAGGCCATCATTCCCGCCAAGCTCAATCACCACAATATCTGGACGGTGCGTCTGTAGCAGTTTCGGCAGCCTTGCCAAGGCACCACTGGTGGTTTCACCGCTCACACTTGCATTGACCACTTTATGCTGTTTCGGATAGTGTTGGTCCAAACGCTTTTGTAATAAATGTACCCAACCTTGCTGTGGTTGCATGCCATAACCAGCACTTATACTGTCACCCACAATCATAATGGTCTTTGCCGACAGACTAAAAGGAATCAGGCACAGTCCAAAGAATACCAGGCAAGGCAATACACGATTTTTCTGATTTAGATCTTTCATATAGGACACGTATGATTCAAAGCAGCAACGATTCGACCATCATGCCACAAGCGATTATTTCTGCCCAGAAATTGACACAAAAGATACAACTTTCACAAAAACAACTGACTATTTTTGAAGATCTTTCGCTGGAAATTTTGACTGGAGAACAGGTCGCCATTACTGGGCGTTCCGGTTCAGGAAAGTCAACTTTACTGGGCATTTTGGCCACTTTAGATCAGGCTAGTTCCGGGCAGTTAACGGTTTGTGGAGAGCTGGTATCGAACTTGAATGAAGAACAGCGTGCTTTAGTCCGGCTAAAAAATATTGGCTTTGTATTTCAGTCTTTCCAGCTTTTACCTCATCTTACTGCGCTTGAAAATGTCATGCTGCCTTTACGTTTACAGCTAGATTTTAAATATAGTGATGCCGAACAAAAGGCGCTGGCATTGCTACAAAAGGTCGGATTAGACCGTCAGGCTCAGCAAACGCCCAAAGTGTTGTCGGGTGGAGAACAGCAACGTGTCGCCATTGCCCGCGCATTGGTCAGTGAACCCAAAATCATTTTTGCTGATGAACCGACAGGTAATCTGGACGGGGAAACTGCCCAAGAAATCGAACAGCTGCTCTTTCAGTTGAATCGTGAATTAGGTACCACGCTGGTTCTGGTTACCCATGATCCTGATCTGGCCCGACAATGCCAGCGTCATTTTGAACTGGTGAATGGTCAGTTGATTGAACATGCGAGTGGAGGCTGATATGCAGCATCTGTTTCGTCCTTTACTCAGACAAAGTTTTAATACGACAGGAATTTATCTGCTAATCATCGCGCTGACCTTAGCGATTAGTGCCACTACGGCGCTTAAGTTCAGTAATGAACAGATTCAGAATGCCGTTGCTTTGCAGGCAGCCGAAATGCTGGCTGGAGATTTGGTACTTTCTGATAATGAGCCGCTAGCTCAGGAATGGCGTGATCAGGCCAGGCAGCTCGATTTACAGCAGTCTGAAGTCACATTTTTCAGTACGATGGCTTATACCAATGATCAGTTTGTCATGGTCAATGTTAAGGCTATTGATCAGGCTTTTCCTTTACGAGGAGAGCTACAGGTTCAACCTGCAGCAGACAAAATCCAAGCGGGGGAAATCTGGCTGAGTTCACGGGCCATGGATCTACTCAAGGTCAAACTGGGTGATGAACTGAATATTGCCGATGCCAAATTTAAGGTTACTGCAAAAATCGAGCAGGATTCGAATCAGGAGCTCGGCTTTTCTGGCTTTTCGCCGACTGTAATTATTGCTCAGTCAGAAGTGGCGCGCACCAATGCGATTCAGGTCGGTAGCCGGATTGATTACCGTTTATTAATGGCGGGTAATCCAGCCGATACCCGGCAATATGAAGCCTGGTTCAAGCAGAAGATAAAATCTGAAAATGGAACTTCAGATGAAGCAGATGCTGGGGTTGAGGGACAAGAACTGGAACAGCAGGGCAGTCTGCGCTTACGTAATGCCAGCGAAGGCAATACCCGTTTAATGAAACCAATTGCCAATCTGGATACTTTTTTGCAACTGGCCAATATTCTCACCATTTTGTTATGCGGGATTGCCATTGCTTTAACTGCGCAGCGTTATGTGCAGCAGAATCAGGATCATATTGCCCTGATGCGCTGTATTGGCGCGACCAAAAATCAGATTCTGACCGCTTATCTGGCTTTGCTAGGTTTAGTGCTTTTAATCGCCATGCTGATTGGTAGCGTAATAGGTGTAGCATTGGGTTATGGCTTATTGCAACTTATGCTACAGCTGATTCCAAACTTGCAGCTTGAGTTTTCTGCTAAGGCGATGCTGCTGGGACCATTGCCAATTGCCATGCTGACCAGTGCTGTGGTGTTATTGGGCTTTGTCATGCCAAGTCTGTTTCAGCTCTTGAATACCCCTCCGATTCGGGTCATTCGTCAGCAGGAAAAATCCGTCCATTCGATGTTGTGGATGTTACTGACCGGAACCTTAAGTCTGATTATTTTCAGTGTGATTTTAACGGAAAATATCGTGCTGACAGCTTGGGTGATTGGGGCCATTATTCTGCTTTGTGCTGTTCTGTATTTTACGGTCTGGAGTATTTTAAAACTGCTGCGTAATCTGAAATTCAATCTGTCTGCCTATGTACGGACACCGTATCAGACCGCTTTACAGATTACTGCCTTAGCTTTAGGACTCAGTTTGATTAGTGTGCTGGCTGTACTGCGTACAGATTTACTTGATCGATGGCAGCAACAGTTGCCGGAAGGGACACCCAACCAGTTTGTCTATGGTCTGCCGCCTTTTGATATGCCTGACTTAAAAGCTCAGTTAGAACAGAATGGCTGGAAAAGCACGCCGCTTTATCCCAATATTCGCGGGCGTCTGGTAGCGAAAAATGATCATCCTTTTGCTGCTGAACTGGTCAAAAAGAGTAATACCTTAAGACGTGAACTGAATCTGACTCAATCGGACCGCTATCCTCAGGATAATGTCATTGTGCAAGGGGAGGCAGGATTGAAACAGCCGGGTGAAGTTTCGGTCGAAGCCAATACTGCACAAGAGCTGGGCATCAAACTGGGGGATAAGCTCAGTTTTAGCTTGCCTGAAGGCATACTTGAGGCCAAGGTGGTGAACCTCAGAACAGTAGAGTGGGAAAGTTTTAGTCCAAACTTCTTCTTTATCTTTGCACCGAATACTATGGATGCCAATGCGGGCAGTTATCTGGGCAGTTTCTATGTACCGGAAACAGATAAAGATAAACTGGTGAATCTGGTTCAGCGGTTTTCCAATACGGTATTTATTGATGTCAGCCTGATTCTGGAAGAAATCAAACGAATTGTGAATGTGCTGGTACAGATCATTACCATTCTGGCTGTGCTGGTCAGTGTATCCGGTTTTCTGGTACTGATGGCCTGTCTAAACCTGCTCATGGATGAACGTAAACGTGAAGTGGCTTTGCTCCGGTCTTTTGGTAGTTCCAAACAGAAGCTGAAAACCATGATGAGTCTGGAAATCGGTTTTATCGGACTATTCGCCGGTATTGTTTCATGTCTGTTTGCAGAAGTGATCAGCGCCATTGCCAGCTATAAGATGGATCTGATCATCCAGCCTCATTGGGAAATCTGGATTATCCTGCCTGTGTTTATGACTGTATTATGTACCCTGATCGGGCGTTATCGTCTGAGTTATCTTTCCGAGATTCCACCTTTACAAAGCCTGCGTGAGATGAATCAATAAGATTCATTTCGCAGGTTGATCGGCCAACTGCTGTTGTAGCATTTGTAAAATCTCTTGCCAGAGTGGGCGGATCGGTTCAAGCAAAGCCAGATTATATTGATACAGCACGATACAGGCAGCGACGCCGAGCAGTAAGGCAACCAGACTGACCAAACGGCCACGCTGCATTTTCTGACCAAGATACCAGAGCGCTGTTAGTCCGGCCCCCATGATCATGCCGCCAATATGTGCGGCATTGTTAATTCCGCTGATCATAAAGCCCATCGCCAGGTTAAGGCCCATGATCATTACGAGCGTTTTTTTATCCAGAATAAAAGGCTGACGGGGCAACATTGGCAGTAAAGATAGAACAGTCAGGGAGGCACCGAGACCCATGACTGCACCCGAAGCACCCGCACTAACACCCGGCAATAAGCCAGGATTGGCTACACCGCCTTCGATTAAGGCATAACTGTCCTGGATACTCATATAGCCACTGAGCAAGCTACCCATCAGGCCGGCACAAATATAAAGACCTGTAAAATAGACCCGGCCAAAAATTTGTTCAGCGACACTACCAAAAATATACAGTGCCCACATATTCAACATCAGGTGAATTAAGCCAAAATGAAAAAACATGCTACTAAACAGGCGTATGGGTTCCGCTAAATACGTTAAAGGTGCATAATCTGCTCCCCAGCGAATGGCATCTGGAGAACTTGGCTGTGTGATGTCCATTCCATTCAGAACCTGCCAGCCAAACAGGCCGACATTGATACAGATCAGGAGTGCGGTCATCCACCAGAGCTGCATTTCCAGTTTGCGATGTGTTGTTGGGGGAGAATATTCAGGCATGCTATTTTTTTGCTGTGATTGTATATTTCGAATAAGCTTAACACGAAAAATTGAATTTTCAGGAGTAACGCACTGACATGAAAGCCTTTCTGACCCGCACCCTTCTCGTGATTGTCAGTGTGATTCTACTTGTTCAACTGTGGATTTTTGCAAGTTTAGCCTGGTGGCGAACCAATCCGGTGAATACCACCATGATGATGCGGATCGATTATTGGACTGAACCCTCCAAACCCATTCAACATCAGTGGCGCCCTTATGATGAAATCAGTACCAATCTCAAGCGGGCGGTAGTGACGGCAGAAGATGGAAAATTCATGCACCATCATGGCTTTGACTGGGATGGTATTCAGACTGCGCTCAGCCGTAACAAGAATGAAGGCCGTGTCGTGGCAGGGGGGTCAACCATTTCCCAGCAGCTGGCTAAAAACCTGTTCCTTGTCAACAAGCGTTCATTCCTGCGTAAAGGTCAGGAAGCTGTTGCGACTTGGATGATGGAGCGCATGTGGTCTAAAGAGCGTATTCTGGAAGTGTATTTAAACTCGATTGAGTTTGGAGACAATATCTATGGAGCAGAAGCGGCAGCCAAACATTATTTTGGTAAGACTGCAGAGAGCCTGACTCGTGATCAGGCCATCTTCCTGGCAGCGATTCTCACCAATCCAAAATATTTTGAAGATCATCGTAATGCATCAGCCCTAAAAGCACGTAAACGTATGATTCAGCGTTATATGCGCTATGCTGAAATCCCTTAAATAAAAATATCAAGATAAAGCCCAAATATTTGGGCTTTTTTTATGAAAATGTCATTAATTTGAAGCATACTAAAAGCAATAAGCAAGACTTGAAAATAGCGTAGGTTTGATATGAATACGGCAGCCAGTACGACTTCGGCACTGACCGAATATACTTATAATGATCGTTACATTAATCGTGAACTGTCTATTCTGGATTTCCATTTGCGAGTGCTGGAACAGGCGGTTGATCCTCTGCATCCTTTGCTGGAACGCATGAATTTTCTACTGATCTTTTCACGTAATTTAGATGAGTTTTTTGAAATTCGTGTGGCTGGCGTCATGGAACAACTGGATTTGGGCAATGAAAGCCGCAGTCCAGATGGTTTGACGCCAAAACAAGTATTAGAGCAGATTGCCGAAACTGCACATGCCGCCATTGAACGTCAGTACCGTATTTTAAATGAAGAGATTTTGCCTAAACTGCGTGAGGAAGATATCTGCTTCTTGCGCCGTGGAGAGCTAACACCGGCACAATCGGCCTGGGTGAAAAAATATTTTCAGGAACAGGTTGCTCCAGTTCTTACGCCTATTAGCCTTGATCCGGCACATCCATTCCCACGTCTGGTGAATAAATCCCTGAATTTTATTGTGACACTCGAAGGGAAAGATGCCTTTGGCCGTCAGATTGATCTTGCGGTTGTTCCTGCGCCACGTTCATTGCCACGTGTTGTGCGTTTACCGGATGAACTGACTGATGGTAAAGAACATCATGTGATGTTATCCGCCATCATTCATGAACATGTGTCTGACCTGTTCCCGGGCATGACCGCGACTGGCTGCTATCAGTTCCGTGTTACCCGGAATGCCGATCTGGCCTTAAATGAAGATGTTGAAGACCTGGCCAAAGCCTTAAAAGGCGAGCTAAGTTCGCGCCGTTTTGGTCGTGCAGTCCGTCTGGAAGTGACTGAAAATTGTCCGCAGCATATTTATGAATATCTGCTGGAAGAATTTGATCTGGATGAAGAACAGCTCTATAAAGTGGCAGGACCGGTTAATCTGGCGCGGTTACTGTCCAACTTCAAACGTCCACATTTACGTTATGATTCACATACGCCAATTCTGCCTAAAGTACTGAAGAAATCTGAAAATGTTTTCAGTGCCATGCAGAAGCAGGATATTTTGCTACATCATCCATTTGAATCTTTTGCTCCAGTGATTACGCTGTTACGTGAAGCGGCACGAGACCCTCAGGTGCTGGCGATCAAGCAGACACTGTACCGTAGTGGTCCAGATTCCGAGATCGTGCAGGTGCTGGCAGAGGCGGCCCGTAACGGTAAGGAAGTGACTGCAGTCATCGAGCTGCGTGCACGTTTTGATGAAGAATCTAATATTGCAGTTGCCAATGTGCTGCAAGAAGCGGGTGCTGTCGTGGTCTATGGCATTGTTGGTTATAAAACCCATGCCAAAATGATTCTGGTGGTACGCCGAGAAAATAACAAGTTGGTGCGTTATGTGCATCTGGGAACCGGGAATTATCATGCGGGCAATGCACGGATTTATACAGATTATGGCTTGTTAACCACAGACAAGGATCTGTGTGAAGATGTGCATCGTATCTTCCAGGAATTGACTGGAATGGGGAAAATGGCCAAGCTGAAAAAGCTGCTCCATGCGCCATTTACCTTGCATGCCCAGCTCATCAACTATATTGATAATGAAATAGCCAATGCCAAAGCGGGCAAGAAAGCCCAGATCATCGTGAAGGTCAATGCTTTAACTGAGCTGCAACTGATCAATAAACTTTATGAAGCTTCTCAAGCAGGTGTACAGATTGATCTGATTATCCGTTCAATTTGTTGTCTACGTCCAGGCTTGCCGGGACTTTCAGAGAATATTCGGGTACGTTCAATCGTCGGCCGTTTCCTGGAACATACGCGCGTATTTTATTTTAGCAATAATGGCAATTCCCGCATTTATTGCTCAAGCGCAGACTGGATGGATCGTAACCTGTTTAATCGTGTAGAAGCCTGTTTTCCGATTGAAGATGAAGCATTAAAGAAACGCATTTACCAGCAAGGCTTATTAAATTACCTGAAAGACAATCAGCAGGCCTGGTTGTTACAAGGAGATGGAACCTGGGTGCGTGCCCAAGTTGCAGAAGGTGAACAACCGCATAATGCACAGCGTACCTTGCTGGAAACCTTTAAATAACTCTATGCAAACTAAAAAGGCTGATAATTCAGCCTTTTTTATATTTTGTTAATTTTGAGAATGGATAAATGGATTCGCGAGTTTTTGATAGATTTTGCGAATAGCAGCATAAATCTGGTAATCGTGCAGACTTAATCTGTTTTGAATTTCGGCCAAAGTCAGGTCTTGGCTGAAATACTTTAAAATCTGTACTTCAGTCTGATTTAAAAAATGTATTTTTGTTTCCTGACTCACTAAATAACGGGCTAATTCAGGATGTAAATCGGAACCACCGCGTAGGATAATTTTCAGGCTCGCTACTATTTTTGAAACAGGATGCGATGCAATCAGATATCGATCTACGCCAGATGACAAGAATAAATTAATCATTTCAGGTGAATCATCAGCTAAAACTGCAATCAGATGAGGAATCTGGATTCGTGCTTGAATTATATTAAGATTCTTAAGTTGTGCTTTCTCATGAATCTCATATAACACGAGATTGGGAAGATACTGTTCAATATGGGATTGAGCAGACAGATGATCGGTATAGGACAGCATATCCGGTTGATAACCGAGCTGTAGCAATGCAAGATCAAGATTGGAAGAGAGCGGGGGTGGATAAGGTTGCACCAATAATACCGGTGCAGGCAAAAATGAGGCCAAAGAAATCTTATCCTGAGAGTAATTAATATACAGATGTATTTTGGCTTAAATTAGTTTCAATGCCAATCCCAAGAAATAGGGATTTAATTTTTATATATTATAAATAGTTAAAGTTTAAAAATTGGTTTTGAATCATTTTAATTGACTGAATTTATAAAAATTAAATTTATCAGAAGACGTAGGCAATAAAAAAGGAGCAATCTAAGTGCTCCTTTTTTATTAGGGCTTAATTAAGCTGCATCGTGAGCAGTAATTTTTTGCAAAATTTGTAATAACACATCGAATTCGCTTTGTAGCGGTGTGCTCTTACGAGTGACCAGCGCCAGAGTACGGCTTGGTGCAGCATTGATTGGATTGATGCGCAGATCCGGATTGGCTTTGATCATATTGGTATGCAGTGCAATTTCTGGCAACAGGGTAAAACCAAGATCAGCAGACACCATTTCGATCAACGTCGGTAATGAACTTGCTTTCAGGCGATGATCATTTTTACGCTCACCAATCGGGCAGGCACTCAATGCATGATCACGCAAGCAATGGCCTTCTTCCAACAGCATCAGGCGAGACAGATCCAGATCTTCCAGAGACTTGGCTTGAGCCGCATTCTGGTCAGATTTGTGATGTACCAGATACAGATTCTCTTTGGCAATTTCAGCAACTTTCAGGCTACGGGTATCGAAAGGCAGCGCTAGCACCACCATATCCAGATTACCATGCTCCAGTTTCTCTACAATTTTCTCACTTTGAGCTTCATGTAAATGTAGCTGAATTTTCGGTAGCTGCTGATGCACTTCATCCAGAAATTGCGACAGGATGAAAGGGGCAATGGTTGGAATAACGCCAAGATGCAGATCACCGGTTAATGGTTCACTCATTTCACGACTTAAACGCATTAAGTCCTGAGCATCAGCCAGTAGAACACGGGCACGTGCAACCACTTGTTCACCAAGCGGCGTTAAACGTACATTCTGGCGATCGCGTTCAACAAGAACGCCACCGAGTAAACGCTCCAGCTCCATAATACCGCCAGACAAAGTTGACTGGGTAACAAATGAGCGGCGAGCAGCTTCTGTAAAATGCAGCGTCTCAGACAGTGTTACGAGGTATGACAGCTGTCTTAGGGATGGTAATGCAGCCATAGTGTCCTAATGTTTATGATTTAAAATGATCAGCAAATAATTCGCTAAGATATGGAATAAAATGCGGAGGGATATCATGCCCCATTCCATCAATTAATTCAAATTTAGCCCCTGAAATTGCTTTTGCAACAGCCTTACCATGACTAGGAGGCAGCAATCTGTCACGAGCACCATGAACCACCAGGGTCTCTTGTTGGATTTGCTTGTCCAGTTGCAGCAATGAACCCGTACATAATATTGCTAAAAACTGTTGAAGTACACCCGCTGGATGGTAACTTCGCTTATATAACTTACGGGCGGTCTGAATCGCTTCCAGATGATTCACATAACCCGGTGAGCCAATAATATTAAACAGCTTCAAGCTATGATCGACAATGCCATCTTCATCTGTGGAAGCGGGTTTGTCAATTAAACTAAAGAGTTGCTTTGGAAAAGGCGGGGGTAACAGTGGCTGGTTATTACTGGTAAACAGTAAGCCCATTTTTTTAACTTTGTCAGGATAACGTGCGGCCAGAATCTGGGCAATCATGCCGCCCATAGAGGCACCGAGCACATAGACCTGACCCAGTCCCATTTTTTCAATCAGAAGATGTACATCATCTGCCATATCGTACAGCGTATAAGGCGCGCCCTGATTGCCTAAACCCAGTACAAAACGGCTCATCATTTTTAAGGTGTTTAAGCGAGGCCCTTTATGGTGAATCTTGGAAGATAAACCAATATCCCGGTTGTCAAAACGCACCAGATGATAGCCCTGATCAATGAGTGATTTACAGAAGAAATCGGGCCAGTATAGCATCTGTGCCCCAAGTCCCATAATCAGCAGAATGGTCGGGTGTTCAGGATTTCCTCCGACTTCCACGTGCAATTCGATGCCATTGCCAAGATCGGCCTTGGTTTCACGCATGAAAGCTGTATACGGAGAATGATTGAACTGCAGGGCACTGTGCATGATGTATTTCCTGATTAAAGGACATTTCGCTTAAAAAATGTCCTTTGTATTAAACATCTAAACTGTAGCTGGAATCAAGTCAGGAACCTGCTTGGTCAATGCCAGGCGTTGTTTGGCAGCAGTGGCACCAAGCAGGACAAATCCACGCAAAGTACCGCTGGCATCAAAGGCTTTGGCCAGCATACCGTCATCAAACTCTTCATTTTCCCAAGTTACTTCGACATCAACCGGAGCAGGAAGGACAGTCAATGGCGCAGCTGGCGTTTTTACCGCAACAGGCATTGCTGGATAATGGACTGCAGTATGTTCGCCATTCAATGTTTTAGACAGGGCGCGGGCCTGCTGCATGATTGGCATGACATATGGTAAAAGCATTCCATTTACTTCCGCACAGTCGCCTACTGCATAAATGTCCGGTTGATTGGTTTCTAGTTTTGTATTGGTCAGAATCCCGCGACTGGTATGAATATCGGCTTCTTTTGCGACAGAAATATTCGGTTGTAAGCCCACAGCAGAGAGCACCACGTCAGCAACTACTGATTGGCCATTGGCAAGTGTTACCAGATAGTCACCATTTTCAACTTTAGAGACTTTTTCAACTGTTGTTCCTAATACAAAATGAATGCCCGTCTCTTCAAGATTTTGCTGAAAAGCATCTGCGACATGAGCTGGTAATAAGCGACCTAAAGGCTGGGGTGCCAGATCAATCACAGTGACCTGATGATTGGTATGCTGCAAGTCATTGGCAAATTCACAGCCGATCAGGCCTGCGCCTAGAATCACCACGCGTTTATCCTCACGTGCTGCCAGATTATGACGGAAAGCTTTATAGTCAGTCAGGTTATTGACCATATGAATATCGTCGCTGGCATCACCGGCAATGGCTAGGCGTACTGGATTGGCACCTACAGCTAGCACCAGTTTAGAATAATCCTGTGTGCTTTCCTGACCGTCTTTTTCTAAAGTTAGCTGATGTTGTTCAGGATGAATCACTTTGACCCAGGTGTTTTTTTCGATGCGCATTTTCAGCTGTGCTGACATTTTTTCTGCATCACCCAAAGGGATGTGTTCTGGCGCTTTGTTTCCTGCTAAAGCATTAGAAAGCGTAGGTTTTGCATAATTAGTCGCATCATCAGCACAAATCATGACAAGTTCATGGTCTGGGTTGAGTTTGCGAAACTCACGGGCAACAGCATAACCCGCCATGCCCGAACCAATGATGACGATAGGATGCATACGATTCTCCATGCTTTTTTAAATTAGTTTTTTTCAGGTATAAAGGACATAAAAAAGACCATTCAATATGGTCTTTAAAAGAACATGATTAGATTTCAATCATTTCAAAATCGACTTTAGAAACACCACAATCCGGACAAGTCCAGTCATCAGGAATATCTTCCCATTTGGTTCCAGGAACGATTCCGTCCTGAGGCCAACCTTCTGCCTCGTCATAAATCCATCCACAAACGATGCATTGATATTTTTTCATATAACTCTCCAAAACTGACCAACTGTAGCTGTCAGCTTAAAATCCACAAATGGCAAGACCCTAAAGAATATGACTTTTAATAGTAAACATATTTGGCTAAATTTTTACGCAGTTCTATTCATAAAGTAAAGCGAATAAAAGTTTAATCAGTGAAATTAACAGCAGAAAGGGCAGTCCCTAGGTATTTCATTACTAGAAGTATATTTAAGCTTAGGCAAACAATTGTATTTTTAGTTTTATAAAACACGTTTCTGGCTTAGATTTTAGGTTGTAGACCAAAGTCGGGCAGAAAAAATGATTAAAATCAGTTAACTTAGACTTAGAAAAGTCTTTATTAAATATTTTTTAAAATAAATTTATATATTTAAATCAATTGGTTATTATTATTTTCTGCTTTAATATTGCACAGTCGTTGTTGTTACACATTGTTAATTTAGTTTAAAATTCACCTATTCCTTTCCTTGTTTAAAGATCTCCCATGAGCAATTTGTCTACTTCTCTGTGGTCTCACATTCGTACTGTCCAGAATTTCCCAAAACCAGGCATTTGTTTCTTCGATTTGACTCCATTATTCATGAATAATCTAGGGCCATTAACTGATGCTTTGATTGCCAGCATTCCTGAAGAAAAGCTTGCTGAAGTAGACAGCTTTGTGGCAGTGGAAGCACGTGGTTTTGTGCTGGCAAGCCTGTTGGCGCAGCGTACGGGCAAAGGCTTATTGCTGGTTCGTAAAGCAGGTAAATTGCCGCCTCCAGTCGTAGGTGTAGGTTATAGCCTTGAATATGGTCTGGACCGTCTGGAAATGTCTGCAGAGGTTCAGGGACAAAAAGTGATTATTGTGGATGATGTACTGGCAACTGGTGGTACATTGAAAGCAGTTCATGAATTGGCTGAGAAATGTCAGCATCAGGTTCTAGGTGCGAGCATCTTCCTTGATCTGCCAGATTTACACGGTGAATTAGGCTTGGACATCTGGTCAGTACTTGACGATAAATCTCAGCCTGAAGCTGCAGTTGCTTAAGTCTGAATGATCAAAAAAGCCCCAACTATTGGGGCTTTTTTATTGCCGGATAAAATGATATTCAATTTCCTGAATCAGGTCGTTAATCTGTTCGGGATGTTCCAGACGATGATGACCACCTTTAATGGCATGAATTTGCATATAATCTTCAAGCTGAGCTTGTGCTGCATGCATATCCAGAATTTCATCGCCTAATTCCAGATAGGCCATTTGCGGAATATCATGCTGCAAATCACTGTCACAAATCGCAGGATAATCATCGCGGAAATTCGGTTGCAAGCTAGGATTCGCGATCACACAAGGGATCTGATGAGCTTGTGACATTTTTAGCGCCCAATAACCGCCCAGACTGTGTCCGACCAGAATATCCGGTTTAATGGTTTCAACCATTTCGTGGTAGAAATCGGCTACCGACTGGTAGCTCAGATTGCGATAATCCACATCTATACAATATTTATGCATTGCATCAATTGCATGAAATTTCGTGGACTGTTTTGACGAATCCAAGCCATGAAAAAACAATATTTTAGACATATTTTTACTCATTTTTATCGGACATGGCAAAGTCGTGGTCAGGGTGTTAAGACACCACCTTCTAATATGGTCATTATTGTAAAACGTCTATTTCGAGGAAGCAGTTAGCTATTGGTCTAAGCTGATACGGGATATAAAGGCAGAATTTGTGCAGAGGATTGAGGTCTTGGACTTTCATCTAACAAAAGTTGGGCAATATTCTAAAAAAACCAATCATAAAATTCGAAACTGAAAATAATGAAAATCATTTGTTTTTAAAAATTTCATATATCCAGAAATTTTTCTCAAGAAAAGCCACGTGTGGGAAGTCTTTACGCTACGATTTGATGCAGATTTCTGCTATTCTATGCAACTTCTATTTTTTAACTAATCTTATCCGAGGCAGAGATGACGCAAAATAACGCTCAATCGACTTCTGAACAAATCATTTCCGAAAACGATTTAATTGCACAGCGTCATGCCAAGTTAAAGCAGATTCAAGACCACGCAAAAGAAACTGGTGTTAGCCCATGGCCAAACACATTTAAACGTGAACATTATGCGCAAGATTTACAAGACCAGTTTGCTGATAAATCTAAAGAAGAAATTGAAGCTGGCGAACACGTTCATGTAAAAGTAGCAGGTCGTGTGATGTTGAACCGCGGTTCATTCATCGTGATTCAGGATATGACCGGTCGTATTCAGCTTTATGTTCCACGCAAAGAGCTTGAGCCAGAAGTACTTGCAACGATCAAAGGCCTGGATCTGGGCGATATCATTGCAGTTGAAGGTTATATCGGTCGTTCTGGTAAAGGTGACCTGTATGTTCATATCGAACATTTTGAATTACTGACAAAATCATTACGTCCACTTCCAGACAAGTTCCATGGTTTGACTGATACTGAAGTGAAGTATCGTAAGCGTTATCTTGATCTGATCGTAAATGAAGAAACCCGTAAAACTTTTGAAGTTCGTGCCAAAGTTGTTGCCGGTATTCGTAGCTTCCTGAACGACAAACGTTTTATGGAAGTTGAAACCCCGATGATGCACGTAATTCCTGGTGGAGCATCTGCGCGTCCATTTGAAACGCATCATAATGCACTGGATATGCCGTTGTTCCTGCGTATTGCACCTGAGCTTTATTTGAAACGTCTGGTTGTGGGTGGTTTCGAGCGCGTATTCGAAATTAACCGTAACTTCCGTAATGAAGGTGTTTCTACTCGTCATAACCCTGAATTCACTATGATCGAATTCTACCAGGCGTATGCAGATTACAAAGACCTGATGGAATTGACAGAGCAAATGCTGGAAAAACTGGCAATTGATATTCTGGGTACCACTGATGTGCCTTATGGCGATGAAGTCTTTAGCTTCAAAGGACCATTTAAAAAGATCTCAATGTTTGACGCCATTCTTGAGCACAATCCACAGTTCACTCCAGAAAATGTCAATGACCGTGAGTTCCTGGCGAAATTCATTCAGGAAGAACTGAAAGAACAGGTAAAACCAGGTTTTGGTCTGGGTAAACTGCAAACC
Source organism: Acinetobacter sp. YH12137 (assembly GCF_013418535.1). Classification (NCBI taxonomy): domain Bacteria; kingdom Pseudomonadati; phylum Pseudomonadota; class Gammaproteobacteria; order Moraxellales; family Moraxellaceae; genus Acinetobacter; species Acinetobacter sp. YH12137. Next base: position 22,397 of record NZ_VPBW01000037.1, read on the forward strand.
ATCGTATTTGAAGAAACGGTAGAAACTCAACTACGTCAGCCTACATTCGTGACTGAATATCCAGCGGAAACTTCTCCACTAGCTCGCCGTAATGATCAAAATCCGCATATTACAGACCGTTTTGAATTCTTTATCGGTGGTCGTGAACTGGCAAATGGCTTCTCAGAATTAAATGACCCGATTGATCAGGCTGAACGCTTCCAGGCACAGGTTGCTGAGAAAGATGCGGGTGATGATGAAGCAATGCACTATGATGCTGACTTCATTGAAGCTCTGGAATATGGTCTGCCTCCTACAGCAGGTGAAGGGATCGGTATTGACCGTCTGGTGATGATCTTTGCGAATGCACCAAGTATCCGTGATGTAATCTTATTCCCGCATATGCGTCATAAACACTAATGACTTATTCGAAAAAAGGCAGTTTTTAAAACTGCCTTTTTTATGTGTTCAGTATTTATTTTAAATAAAATTAAAACCCAGCATTATTTCATTCTATTTTTTACATTTGTGATTTCATTTTTGTATTTCTATCTCATTTCTCGAAGCGATTTTTTATTTTAAAAGTCAATTAAATCTAGGGTTTCATATTATACTGATACAGTTTCGCCATTGAATATTATTTTTGAAATATCTATGGTTAGGCAAAAATAAACTTGAGAATATTGATCCCATGTTTCTAAAAAAACCATTATTAAGTGCACTTCTTACGACACTTTCGCTTCCTGTTTTTGCTCAAGGGCTGGTTCTGAATGATGCAAATCTTCGTACTGACTTGAACTGGTTAAACCAGCAAGGGGTGATCCAGATCAGTACCTCGACCTGGCCGCTCAGTGGTGATGAAATTCAACGTGCTCTATCCAATGCACAAGTGAGTAACAAAGTACAACAACGTGTTATTGATTCAGTTCTGGCAAAATTAACAGCAGACAATCAGCAGCTCAAAGTAGGCTTATTTGCGGAAAGTGATCCAAAAGATATTCCTCAAGCCTTTGGCGATCAGCAAAAGGCACAATTTCAGGCAGCTTTAGAGTTTAATGCAGGTGGCGAAAACTGGGATGCCAAACTCCGGGTTAATGCCGAAAAAGATCGACAAATTGAGAATGATCAGGATGTAAATCTGGAAGGATCTTATCTAGCAGGGAAACTCTGGAATCAATGGCTGATTGCCGGCCAAATTCCGACCTATTGGGGTCCGGGACATGATGGCAGCTTGATTCGCGGCGATGCTAGCCGCCCAGTATATGGATTTATGGCACAACGTGCAGAACAAACAGCTTTTGAAACTAAATGGCTGTCCTGGATTGGACCGTGGCAATATCAGGCTTTTGCAGGACAATTGGATGATTATACTGCCGTTCCAGATGCCAAACTAATTGGTCTTCGGGTAACAGCACAACCTTTATCTTACTTGGAGCTAGGTGCTTCTCGTGCGATTCAATGGGGTGGGGAAGGACGTCCTGAAAGCTTAAGTTCATTATGGGATGCTTTTGTCGGGAATAAAGATAATGGTGGTACGGGTGAACCTGACCCATCAAACCAGATTGCTGGTTTCGATGCACGCCTGAACCTGTTTCCTTTGACACAGGTACCTATGGGCTTCTATGGGCAATATGTAGGTGAAGATGAAGCGGGTGGTCTACCTGCGAAGAAAATGTATCTGGCTGGAATAGACTATTCTTCGACTGTAAGAAATATGCCATATCAACTTTATACAGAATGGGCAGATACACGTACTAACGGCAAGGTGCGAGGTATTTCTTATAACCATACCAATTATACTGATGGTTTTTATCAGCATGGTTATCCGCTGGCACATGCTTTAGGTGGTGATGCACAGATGGTTTCAGTAGGTGGTGATATCCGTTTTGATCCGATGAACCGTTTATCTGGGCGGGTATTGTTTGCTGAAGTGAATCAGTCTGAACGTGCAAGTTTAAATAATGCTGCTTTTGCTTTTGATGATGAAATTAAAGCACTAGATGTCACCTGGTCGCATTATATTCGTCCAGAAATGCCACTTAAAATTAATGCCTGGATAAGTGACTCAGATGTAAATGGTCAGGATGGCGGTGCCTCTATTGGAATTGAAATTCCATTAGAAAAAGGCTTGTTCAAATATTAATATTCAAGACACAACAAAATCCTGCTCATCTGGCAGGATTTTTTTATATTTTCAAAAATTACAGACAAAAAAAAACGCAATGATTGGGGTTGTCATTGCGTAGAAAAAGGAAGTTTCTTTCAAAACTAAATCAAGATTAACTGTGGAGAGAGTTAAATTTGATTCCTTACTGTATGTAAGTATATTAGGACTCATTCTCATGTGACTCATCAGTATTCATGTTAATAGATGTTAAGTAAGGTTAAAACTATGAAGAATCTGTGTGGAAACTTGCCTTATTTTTGCGCATTTTGGCCTTAAATAAAAAAGCCCTTTATGAAGTAATGCCAGTCAGTTAAGCAAATATGAGTAAAATGTAGTAAAAATGAGTGTATGTAAATACGCTCATTTTTTTATGACTTTATCTGAAAATTTAGATTGCACCCTTCAACATTCTTTACCTTCACTTAGCCATTTTAGTGAATTTATTGATTT